>NZ_AOMB01000032.1 GCF_000336675.1 Halococcus hamelinensis 100A6
GGTCGCCGTCGGCGTCACGGTGTCGGTCGCCGTCGCCGTCACGGTGTCGGTCGCCGTCGGCGTGTCCGTTGCACTCGACGTCGCCGTTTCCGTCTCCATCGTCTCGGTTGCCGTCACCGTGGTCGTCGTTTCGGCTGTCGTGGTCGCCGTTTCCGTTCCGGTCGACGTCGCCGTGGTCGTCACCGTCGATTCCTCCGTATCCCCGTTGGGCAGGTCGACGGTCAGGGTGTGGGTCCCCGACTCGAAGGTCTCGGTGTCGCTGTCGACGAACTCCTGGTCGGCCTCGGTCTGGGGGCTCCAGCCGGGACCGGTCTTCTCGTAGCTCGCGAGGGTCAACTCGATCGGTTCGCCCTCGCTGACGGTGAAGGTGATCGTCGCGGTGTCGTTCTCGACCGAGATGTCCTCGCTCTCGATCCGGTCGGCCACGGTTTCGTCGGTCACGAACTCGCCGTCGGAGACGCGTGTGATGTCCGAATCGGTGTTGCCGTGTGCGAAGCGGACCAGTCTATCGGGCGTGTAGTAGCCCTCGTCGCTCCGGAGGTTTTCGATCGCTTCGCCCGTCACGAAGTCCACCTGGTAGTACGTCGCGTTCTGGGGCATCGGCCGCTCCTCGACCGGCGTCACGTCGCCGTCGGCGAGGTCGAAGGTGGCGTTCGGGATCCCCGCGTTGACCGCGAGGTCGCTCACGAGGAACGAGGTGTTGATCGTGGTCGTCTCACCCTCGGTCGTGAGGGTGACGTTCGAGACGCCTTTCACCGGAACGCTCGACGCCCGGTCGAGGTAGACGGTCGCCGACGCGGTGTAGCCCAGCGATTCGTTCTCGCTCTCGATGGCGACCACGTCGGTCGTGTAGCCGTCGACCATCTCGGTGCCCTCGTAGGTCACGTCGCTGTCGGCCAGCATCGTCGAGGGGTCACTCGTGCCCATCGCGCTCGCGTTCATCCCCATCGCGTCGGCCTGCGAGACGCCGCCCGCGGTCGCCCCACCCATGGCGCTCGCCGGCGAGGCGTTAGCGAGGTCCGCCACCGGCAGCGCCGTCGTGGTGTCGGTCGCGGGGTCGTAGTACATCACCGTGGTGCCGTTCGAGGCCACGATGGTTCCGGCCTGGGCCTCGGGTTCGAGGACGTCGAGTCGGACCATATCCGGGGCCTTGTACGAGACGTTCGCGCTCGCGTCGAAGGACTGGCTCCCGGCGTCGTTCGAGACCACGGTCTCGCTCTCGACCGTCGCGCTCAGGTCGTGGAGACCGTCGTAGGACGTCCGTGCGTCCTGATACACGTCGAACAACGTCCGGTCGCCGTTTCCGGAAGCCGTCCCGGTCGCCGTCGCCGTGTCGGTGGCGGTTTCGGTCGCCGCGTTCGTTGCGGTGTCGGTCGATTCGGTCGCCGTTTCGTCCGCCGTCGACTCGACCTGTGCGTTCGCGCCGTTCGATACGTCCGCCTGTGCGCTCGCCGCGTTCGCGACCTGGTCGCCACCGAACGGGGAGACCCCCGAGACTGGAATCGCGACGGTGAGCAAGCCGAGCGCGACCACTATCGCGCCCAGCTGCTTCATTGATATCATCAGTTGTTTTATCTACGATAACCTCTATAAAACTTCGGGTCGGAAGAAAAGAACGAGTGACGTATCCCAGGAGAACGTCCCGAAAACGTATCGTCGACTGACCGACCGAGCCGCTCGATGCTCCGGTCGGCCCCACCGCTCGCGTCCGGCGTTCGGCTCCGAACGCGACCCCGTCTTTCGTGACTGGAAGGGCAAAAAATAAGCCGTCCTGGGTGGACCCGAACACGTGAACCGCTCCGCTTCCCAGCGACCGTTCCGGGAGCCCGTGAGGTGAGTGTCGCCGTTCGCGCCACCGGGGTCGGCCGTCATCCGCGCGCACGACGGGTGCTCGCCGCGCTCGGCGTGCTCGTCGCGACGGCGACGACGGTGCTGCTGGTCGGTCCCCTCGGACTGCTCGTTGCGGTCGCGGTTGGTGCGGGGCAGTACCTGTTCGGTACGGCGGTCGCGTTCGCGCTCGGACAGGTCGTACTCGTCGGCCTGCTTCCGTTCGACGGCCCCGTGGCCGACTTCGCCCTCGCCGAAGCCGGGCTGTGTCTCGTCCTCGTCTGCGGGCTCGTCGACCACGCGGAGCCGGTACGTTCGGTCGTGGCGACGCTCGTCGCGGGCGTTGCCGTCGGCGGCCTGACGTGGCTGGTCTTCCGCGCGACGGACTCGGTCCCGCTCACCGGCGGCGCGCTCGTCGTCGGGCTCGCGCTGGTCCTCTACGCGGGCCATCGGTACGAACGGGTTCGACTGGGGTTGGTCGAACGTGAGTGAGGCCGCTACGCGACCCGCCGAGGAAGACTCGACGGAGGCGGAGCCGTCCCCGAACGACGACCGCACGGCGCGGATCGAGGTGTTGCGCGAGGAGAACCAGCGCCTCCGCGAGGAGTACGCGCGGGCCCGTCGAACCCAGTATCGTCGGACGGCGCTCGCGCTGGCGGCGGTCGGGCTGGTCGCGGCGCTCGGCGGCGCGCTCTTTCCGAACTCCCGCACCGTGCTGTTCGCGCTTGGCGGGACGGGACTGTTCGCCGCCGCGCTCACCTACTACCTCACGCCGGAGCAGTTCGTCTCGGCGACCGTCGGCGAGGGGGTCTACAGCGCGTTCGCGACGACCGAAGCCGCGCTCGTCGACGAACTCGGGCTCCAGGACGACCGGGTCTACCTCCCAGGTCCCGAAACGGTCGAGGGGAGCTCGGTACGGCTGTTCGTCCCCCAGAACGCCGACTATCGCCTGCCGGAGCCGATGGCCCTCGGGTCGGTGTTCGTCGTCGACGACGAGGCAGCCCGTGGGGTGAGCCTCCATCCGAGCGGCGGGCCGCTGTTCGAGGAGTTCCGCCGGGCGCTCTCGACGGAACTCCCCGGCGACGCCGACCGCCTCGCCGACCGCCTCACCGACGGGCTCGTCGAGGAGTTCGAGCTGGTGCGGAGCACGACGCGCGACGTCTCCGGGACGCCCGACGGCGAGGGGAGCGTGACGATCGGGATCGACGGGAGCGCGTACGGCGCGGTCGACCGGATCGACCATCCCGTGGCGTCGTTTCTCGGCGTCGGGTTCGCGGAGGGGCTCGACCGAGCGGTGTCGGTCACCGCCCGCTCGGTCGACGACGACCGCGCCGACTACCTCGTGACGTGCTCGTGGGACGACTGACGGCGCTCATTCCTGTTTTCCGCCGTCGCTCACCGCGGCCTGCGGCTCGGCCGCGTCCTCGCCGGGCGGTTCGGTCTCGGCGGCGATGGTGTCGAGTACGTCCACGACCGAGACGTCGCTGAGCGAGGCGTCGGTGCTCAACACCAGCCGGTGGACGAGGATCGGTTCGATGAGGGCCTTGACGTCGTCCGGGATGACGTAGTCGCGACCGGTGATCGCCGCGCGGGCCTTCGCGGTGTTGAGGAAGGCGAGTGTCGCCCGGGGCGACGCGCCGTACTCGACGTGTGGGTTCTCGTGGGTCGCGCCCACGACGTCGAGGACGTACTCCTTCACCGACCCGTCGACGTAGACCTCGGCCACCGTCTCGCGGGCGTCGAGGAGCTCCTCGCTCGTGACGACCCGTTCGATCCGGTCGGGGCCGAGCGTCGGGTCGGTGTCGAACCGGTCGAGGAGTTCCCGACCCTCGGTCCTCGTCGGGAGCTCCGCCGTGAGCTTGAACTGGAAGCGGTCGCGCTGGGCCTCGGGGAGCTCGAAGGTCCCCTCCATCTCGATCGGGTTCTGGGTCGCGATCAGCATGAACGGCTCCGGCAGCGCGAGGGTCTCGCCGTCGATCGTGACCTGGCGCTCCTGCATGGCTTCGAGCAGCGCGCTCTGGGTCTTCGGCGTCGCGCGATTGATCTCGTCGGCCACCACGAGGTTCGCGAAGACGGGCCCGCGCTGGAGTTCGAACTCGCCGGTCGACTCCCGGTAGATGTGGGTGCCGGTGATGTCGGCCGGGAGCACGTCGGGGGTGAGCTGGACCCGATTGTGCCCCAGCCCGCTGGCCCGGGCGAACAGCCGGGCGACGGTGGTCTTCGCGACGCCCGGCACCCCCTCGAGCAGCACGTGCCCGCGGGTCAGGAGGGCGATCGTCATCCCCTCGACGAGCTCCGCCTTGCCGATGAGCACCGACCCCATCTCGTCGTGGAGGGCGGCGTAAATCTCGTCCGGTGTGGTCATTGGTTAGTCCTCATCCCGGCGGCTCATAATCCCTCGTATCACCCGGTCGACCCGTTCGTCGTCCCACTCCGGATGTCGGCTCCGGACGAACGACGACAGCTCGTCGGCGTCCAGGGTCGGGTCCGGGGCTGGCTCGCTCCCGAACCGGTCCGCGAGTCGCCGGAGTGCCCTCGGAGGACGGGTCCAAAGCCCGAGAACCCCGAGACAGAGGCTCCCGAGCACCAGTTGAAGGACCGGCACGTCCCGAACGACGAGCAGCGCCACCGAGAGCGGCGGCAGCCGACCGGCGTGGGAGTAGTCCAACAGGACCCGTTGGTGGTCGGCGAACAGCGACCGAACGAACGCCCGGTTGTCGGCTCGATCCAGCATCGCGTTGATGAACAGGCTCGGGTCGCCGACCACGACCACCCGCCCGTCGCCGACCGGTTCGGTCGTTGCCACCGGATAGCTCCCCACCCGGTCGCTGTCGTCGAGCTCGTCGTTAGCGTTGGCATCGAGGTACGCCACGCTGGACGAGCTCGCGAGCACCCTCGCGCCGTTGGGGTCGACGCCAGTGCCGTGGTTGAGCGTGAGGCTGTCGACGCCCGCCATCAGGCCTCCGTCCGAGACGTTCCGCGCGACCGGCAGCGCCGGCGAGCGGTAGTTGTAGCGTTCGTCGCGGAGCGTATCACCGTCCAGGCGTGCGTTCGCCCCCAGCCGGGCGAGCAGCGGGTTCGAGTGCGGTCCGACGTCCTCGGCGACGACGAGGGTGCCGCCGCGCCGGACGAACGCCCGAAGACGGTCGGTGTCGCTGGGGCCGTAGCCGGTCTCGGGCGAGAGCACGACCGCGACGGAGCCGTTCGCCGGCCCGCTCGAATACTGGGTGGTGTTCCTGACGATCGCGCTCTCGGCCCCGACGGCTCGGGCTTCGTCCTGGAGCTGCGAGGCCCCGTCCCAGCCCTGATTGAACGACCCGAACGCCGCGCTCGACGTGGTCGCCGCGAGGACGAGGCCGACGGCGACGACGACCGTGAGCCCGACGAGTACGACTTGGGGATAGTCGAAATCCGGCCGATCCATCAGACCACACCCTGCGGAAGGATGGCGAGCACCCGTCGGACCACGACGTAGGCGAAGACGACGAGCCCGGCGAGGATCACCCACCGGAGTCGGGCGCGCCAGCGCGGCGTCACGGCGAACGGGGCGGTGAGTTCGACTACGACGAGGAAGCCGATGAGCGAGAGCACGAAGAAGAGCTCCAGCGAGAGCGCGCCCAGCAGCGACAGGCAGACCACCGTCGCGAGCATCCAGGCGGTCTGCCCGTAGACGAAGCGCCGTCGCCGCTGGGTTGCCATGGTACCGCCTCCCGGTCGTCGTCCTTCAACCTACCGACTCGGAGGCTTATTTATCCCGTTCGTTCGCCCGACGGAACCCCTCTCACCACACCCAGGTCGTTTCACGACGTGCGTTCGGTGCGGGTCGGCGGGCCGACCGTAACCCCTTCACTACGGCGGCACGACGACCGTCCATGGCACGGGACGACCGCACGTGCTGTGCGGCCTCGCGCGACCCGGAGCGGCCGTCGCGGGAGCGACCCTCGGCGGCCGACCGGGACCGGGTCGAACGGACCGCCCCGGCGACGGCCGACGACGGGAGAACGACGCGAATGGTACGCCTCGACGGCGGCCGGTTCACGATGGGGACCGACGACGGGGTCGGGTTCCCCGAGGACGGCGAGGGGCCGGCGCGCGAGGTGGCGCTCGACCCGTTCTACGTCGACCGGTTCGCCGTGACGAACGCCGAGTTCCTCCGGTTCGTTCGCGAGACGGGCTACACCACCGAGGCCGAACGGTTCGGCTGGTCGTTCGTCTTCGAGGACTTCGTCGCGCCCGCCGACGAGTCACACGTGATGCAGTCCGTGGCGGCAGCGCCGTGGTGGGTCGCCGTCGAGGGCGCGACCTGGCTCCGACCCGAGGGTCCGAGTTCGAGCGTGGTCGGGGACGACCGGTTGAAACAGCCCGTCGCGCACGTCTCGTGGAACGACGCCCAGGCGTACGCCGACTGGGCCGGCAAGCGCCTCCCGACGGAAGCCGAGTGGGAGTACGCCGCACGCGGCGGGCTGGAGGGAAAACGGTATCCCTGGGGCGACGACCTCCGACCCGACGGCGAGCACCGCTGTAACATCTGGCAGGGCGACTTCCCGGAGCACAACACCGGCGACGACGGCTACCTCGGCCCCGCACCCGTAACCGCCTACGAACCGAACGGGTTCGGGCTCTACAACGTCTCCGGCAACGTCTGGGAGTGGTGTGCCGACTGGTTCAGCTCGGAGTACCACACCACCGAGGCCTACTCCCACACGAACCCGACGGGTCCGCCGGACGGCGATTCGCGGGTGATGCGCGGCGGGTCGTACCTCTGTCATCGGTCGTGGTGCAACCGATACCGGGTCGCGGCGCGCTCGCAGAACACGCCCGACAGCTCGACCGGGAACATCGGCTTTCGGTGCGTGGTCGACGTCGCCTGATCACTCCGGCGGGGACCGTCTCGCGAGCGACGACCGGATGCGCTCGTAGACCGCGGGATTGGCTTCGGCCGCGTACGCCGGGAAGCTCTCGTTCGTGATCCCGTGGAACCGCGAGGTGCTGGTGAACGCGACGACTGGGCGGATCGTCTCGGGGTCCGGCAGCCGAAAGCAGACGTTGGCGACGACCCGCTCGACCCCGTCCAGCCGCGAGACGTCGTTCGCGACGCACTGGGCGTACATCTCGGCGTTCTCGACGAGGTGCCGAGCGGTGAGCGCGGTCGGGACGAAACAGAGTTCGAAGTGAACCTCGTCGGGAACCGGGTGGTCGGTGCCGGGGTAGAAGTGGCCGCGCATCCGGTTGAACTGGCGGACGATCTCGTTGGCCCCGGTCGCGTGGCGCACCGCCGACTCGGATTTGACCTCGTAGAGGTGGCCGCTCGACGTCCCCGTGGTCTGATAGAGGTCGACGACGCCCCGGTCGCCGTAGTGGTTGTAGTGTTCCTCGGGGTAGAGCTTCGTCTCGATGTCCCGCTCGCCACGCGAACGAGCGGCCCGCTCGCTTCGTTTGTGGTGGCGGATCAGCGCGTTCGTGATGTCGTCCTCGTTCATCGTGGGCGGGGTCGGTGGCCGGCTACGCGCCGTCCGCACTTATACCTGCGCGGTCCGAAGCCGAGCGATCGTGCTCGCGTCGCCGTGTTTTTCGCTCGATTCGGTGGCGTCGCCCCGTCCGCTAGGGCTTTGTGTCTGCCGGTTGCAGAACCGTCACGAATGGGGAGTCGAGCCGCGCCCGGACCGGGTGAGACGGACGGAGCATTGGATCGTATCCGACGAGAGGTGACGGATGGCGAGTGAGGACGCGGAGACGGTCACGCTCGACGCCGCCGGCGAGGTTCGAATCCCGACCATCGAACTCCTCACCGGTCGTGGGTTCGTCACGGGCAAGAGCGGCGGCGGGAAGTCGAACACCGCGAGCGTGGTCGCCGAGGAGCTCCTCGACGACGGCCACCCGCTCATGATCGTCGACACGGACGGTGAGTACTACGGCCTGAAGGAGCGCTACGAGGTCCTCCACGCGGGCGCGGACGACGAGTGCGACGTCCAGGTCGGGACCGAACACGCCGACAAGCTCGCCGAACTCGCGCTCGACGGCGGCGTCCCGGTGATCCTCGACGTTTCGGCCTACCTCGACGACGGCGGTCACGACATCGTCCGGGCGACCGTCGAGGCGCTGTTCCGGCGCGAACAGGAGGCCCGACGGCCGTTCCTCCTCCTCGTCGAGGAGGTCCACGAGTTCATCCCCGAGTCCGGCGGGCTCACCGAGGCCGGAAAGATGCTCGTCCGGGTGGCCAAGCGCGGGCGAAAGCGCGGCCTCGGTTTCTGCGGTATCTCCCAGCGGCCGGCGAACGTCAAGAAGGACGTGATCACCCAGTGCGACTGGCTCTGCTGGCACCGCCTCACCTGGAACAACGACACCGCGGTGGTCGGCCGCGTGCTCGACAACCAGGCCGCGGAAGCAGTACAGAACCTCGCGGACGGCGAGGCGATCCTCGTCACCGACTGGGACGGGACCCGACGTCGGGTGCAGGTCCGCCGGAAGCGGACGTTCGACGCGGGCTCGACGCCGGGCCTCGGCGACGTCGACCGCCCGGAACTCAAGTCGATCGGCGAGGGGCTGCTCGGCGACCTCACCGAGATATCGGACCAGAAGCGCGAGCACGAGAACCGCCTCGCCAAACTCGAAGCCGACCTCGAAAGCAAGAACGAACGCATCGCGGAGCTCGAACGCGAACTCTCCCGGGCGCGGGACCTCAGCGAGATGGCCGAACAGTTCACCCGCGCGCTGACCGGCGATGCTGTGTCGTCAGCGAGTCAGCGAACGAGGTCGGCCGACGATCCTACGCACCACGAACTCGGCGATTTCGAGGCGACCGACGAGGGTGCGGACGGTGACGGCACCGCCGACACCCCCACTGACGACGCCAGCACCGGCGACGCCACTTCCAGCGACAACACCGACACCGCCGCCACTACCGATATCGCCGGGACGGTCGACGCCGACAACGCCCTCGATACCGACGAGGGCAGCGAGGACCCGGCTACCGACGAGGCCGCCGGCGAACCGTCGTCCGAGGCGGGCGAGGCCGACCCGATCAGGGTCGCCGACGACCCCGGTGGCCCCGGCGGGTCGAACCCCGATCCGGCGGACGGGAGGTCGTACGCCGACCTGCTCGACATGGACGTCGTTCGCCACGAGGTCCAGCAAGCCGAGGACCACTCGCGGGCGTCGCCGACCTACGCGAAGGGGATCATCGCCACGCTCATCGACGAGGGCGGCCCGGTGAGCCAGCGCACGCTCCTCTCCCGAGTCGGGGGGTCGAGCACGGACGAGGTCACCACGATGGCGACCACGCTCGAAGCCATGCGGACCGTCGAGAAGGAGCACACCGACGAGGGATTGATGATCGGCATCGACCCGGACGGCGTTCGCGAGTTGCGCGAGACGAGTCTCGGGCGCGAACGGACCCGAAGCCTGGCCGACGGGTTCTGAGGCGGACGGTTCCGTGGCGCTTCTCGACATCCTCGTCGTCCTCGTCGTCGCCACCCTCGTCGGTGGACTGGGGATCTACGCCGTGGTTCGCCTCCTCGTCGACGACGCGATCGAGCCGATCGACGGACTGGTGCTCGCGCTGGTCGGTGCGGCCGCCTGGGGTGCGGTAAGTCTGTTCCTCGCGTCCACCCCGGTCCTCGGCCCGGTACTGGCGCTCCTCGTCTGGGTCGTGCTCGTCGAGGTTCGGTACCCGTGCGGCTGGCCGGCCGCGAGCGCGCTCGGGTTCGTGGTCTGGCTCCCGTCGGTCGGACTCCTGTACGTCCTCGGCACCTTCGGGGTGGTATCGTTCGCCGCGGTCGGCGTCCCCGTCGTCTACTTCGGGGGATAACGCTCATCACGCCGCGGGTCCCCAGCAGGACCATATCGTGGAGGAGCAGGCATCCGAGATCGAACTCACCAAGCGCGGGGTGCTGCGGGCGGGACTCGGCATCGGCGCGGGGAGTGCGCTGTCCCGTCCCGTGGCCGCCCGACCGGAACCGTCCCCCGGTCCGGTGGCCGTCACGAACGACGCTCGACCCGGTAGTAGAAAATTCGAGTCGCCGGGGTCGCCCTCCAGGGCCGCCTATCGCGCGCTCGCGGCGGTCGAGCGCCAGGTTACCCAGCGCTCGGGGTCCTCCGATTTCGACCGCACGGTGAACGCGGTCGAGTACCTCGGTCTCGGGTCGAACGACGCGGTGAACGAGGCGCTCGAACGCGCCGACGCCGCCGGCGACCTCGACGGAGTTCGACTCCGGTTCCCCGCCGGCACCTACCGGGTCGCGGACGACGTCAACATCTCGCCCGCCGGACCGTTCGGTATCGTCGGTCCGCGGGCGGTCTTCCGGGTCGACCCCGGCGTTCGGTGTGAGCTGAACGTTCACACCGGCTCACGCGGGCTGTTCGAGGGGTTCACGATCGACCAGCGCGCCGACCGGGCCGCGGTCTCGCTGCTCCTCGAAACCGACGACCACATCGACGCCCGCGGGCTCACGTTTCGCGGCCCCGTCGAGGCGGTGGGCGACGACCAGCAAGCGCTGGTTCGTCCGGTCGCCACGAGCCGGGAGGCGAGCGTCCGGATCGAGAACCTCCGTGCGGTCGGCGGCACCAACGCGGGCTCACACGCCTGGGTCCGGCCCGAATCCCCGCCGCCGGGCCACGTCGCCGGCGGGGTACCGGGCGCGTTCGTCGGGGAATCGAACGTAGGCGTGGTCCAGTTCGTCGAACCGGTTCTCCACGGGTGGGAGAACGGTCTCTACGCCTCGCGGACGCCCGGCGCGGTTCAGGTCGTCGGCGGTACCTTCGTCAACAACAACAACACTGCGGTGCGGATCAGCGGCGCGGAGTCGTTCTGCGACGGGGCCACCGTCGTCCTCGACGCGGGTCGCTGGCCCGACGGACGCCCCGGACGGTTCACGATCGGCGAGATACAGGGCGTGAGCGGCGTCCGCTCGGAGACCGGTCCGCTGAACAAGGAGGGCGCACGGTTTCGGAACCTCGACGTTCGGGCCAGGCGGCTGGACCGGTGTCCCGGACTCGTCGTCTACGACGGCAGCGCCGCCACCGGCCGAATGCACAACTGTCGGCTGACGAACGACATCGACGGGACCCCGGCGGTCCGGATCGACGAACCCGGAACCGGGCCGCATCCGGCCTCGACGGGCCCGCAGGCGATACGGATGGACCGGATCGAGATACGCGGGAGCGCGACGGGTGGCCCGGCCGTCAGCGGCACCGACGCCCGGCCGAACACCGTGCTCGCGGATAGCTGTGTCCGACTTCCCGGTGCAGGGCCGGCGAGTATCGTCGGGGTGACCACCCGAAACGTCGGCTACGGCGCGGACTGTACCGCGAGCCAGGGTACCGACGGGCCGGTCGGGGCTCCACCGGGGACCCCCGAGGTTCGGGACCTGACGGTCCGGCCCCCCTCGCCCGACCCGGGCCTGTCGGGGCTCGGCCTCCTCGTCGCGGCGGGCGCGCTCGTCTCGTTCGGCACCGCGACCCTCGTCCCCGCGCTCCGCGACCGTTTGCGGAAGTGAAGCCGAGCGAGTCGGTCCGACCGGTATCGAGCGGGTGTCGCCCGTAGGATGAAGACACCGACGGCCGTCGTGCGGGTGTGAACCCCGATACCGTCGTCACCGACGCCGACGAACACATCCACTACACCTGGGACAACGGGCTCGACCCGGTCGCGACCGTCGCGGACGGCGCGGTCGTCGAGTTCGAGTGTCGCGACGCCGCCGACAACCAACTCGCGACCGACGCCACCGGCGCGGACGTCGCCGCGATGGAGTCGAAGGGCCACGCGCTCTCCGGCCCGGTCGAAATGGGGAATGCCGAGCCCGGCGACACCCTCGCGGTCGACCTCCTCGACTTCGAGCACCACGGCCACGGCGTTTCCTACTTTCCGCCCGGCGACAGCGGGGCCGGACTCCTCCCCGATGAGTTCCCCGAGCCGTTCTGTTACAACTGGGAACTCGACGACGGGGTCGCGTTCTTCGAGAACGGCATCGAGGTTCCGCTGGCACCGTTTCCGGGGAACCTCGGTCTCGCGCCGGCGGAGCCGGGGCCGCACTCGACGACACCCCCACGAAACGTCGGCGGGAACCTCGACGTCAAACACCTCACCGCCGGTAGTACACTGTTTCTCCCGGTCGAGGTTTCGGGCGGGCTGTTCTCGATCGGCGACTGCCACGCCGCCCAGGGCGACGGCGAGGTCTGTCTCACGGGTATCGAGGCCCCGATGGACGTCACCGCCCGTTTTCGGCTGGTCGAACGCGACCTCATCGCTCCCGAGTTCGAGACCGGAGGACCGTTCACGCCGTCCGGCCGGGACGAACCCGCTCACGCTACAGTCGGAGTCAGCGACGACCTCATGGACGCCTGCCGGCTCGCGACCTCGCGGATGCTCGACCACCTCGAAGCCGAGCGGGGTCTCACGCGTGAGGCGGCCTACGTCCTCGCTTCAGTCGCCGTCGACCTGAAGGTGAATCAGGTGGTCGACGCGCCGAACTGGACGGTCTCGGCTTACGTCGCGGACTCGCTGTTTCCGTAGCCGTCGCTCCAGGGCGGGCTCGATAAAAGTCGGGAGTCGGTTAGGGTTCGAGCAGGACCTTCGTGACGCCTTCCTCGCGGTCGTCGAAGCGCTCGTACATCTCGGGGGCCTCGTCGAGGCCCACGCGGTGCGAGACGAGGAAGCTCGGGTCGGCGCGGCCCTCGATGATGAGGTCGCGGAGCTGGCGGTTGTAGGACTTCACGTCACACTGGCCGGTACCGAGCTTCTGGCCCTTCTCGAACAGCAGCCCGAAGTCGATGCCGAGGCGACCCTGGGCGGCCATGTCGTCCGGTGCGCCGGGGTCCTCGGGAACGTAGAGCCCGACGATGCCGAGTTGGCCGGTCGGGCGAACGGTTCGAATGAGGTTGTTGAGGACGTTCGCGGGGCTCTCGCGCGCGGGGTCGTACGCACCATCGCCTTCCTTATCGGGGTCCACGGCCTGATAGCCCACCGCGTCGACGCCCTTGTCGACGCCGCTGCCGTGGATCTCCTTGATCTGCTCGACGGGGTCGCCCTCCTCGAAGTTGATCGGGGTGGCGTCGCAGTGGTCGCGCGCGAGGTCCAGTCGGCTGGGGACCCGGTCGACCACGTAGATCTCCGAAGCACCCTGGATCTTCGCGCTGTAGGCGGCCATCAGTCCGACGGGACCCGCACCGTAGACCACGACCGACTCGCCGGGTTGGAGGTCGGCGAGTCGCGTGGCGTGCCAGCCCGTCGGGAAGATGTCGGCGAGCAGCGCGAACGAGTCCTCGTTGCTCCCGCCCTCGGGGAGTTTGAGCGCGTTGAAGTCGGCGTACGGTACGCGAAGCTTCTCGGCCTGTCCACCCTTGTAGGGCCCCATCGCGACGTAGCCGTAGGCCCCGCCGGCGAAGCCAGGGTTGACGTTTGTACAGAAACCCGTCTTCCCGTTCTCGCAGTTCCGGCAGTGGCCACAGGCCACGTTGAACGGGAGGACGACACGGTCGCCCGCTTCGAGGGTGTCGACGCCCTCGCCGACCTCCTCGACGATCCCCATGTTCTCGTGGCCGAAGACGATCCCCGGCTCGGCGGCGGTTCGCCCCTCGTACATGTGGAGGTCCGACCCACAGATACACGACGTCGTGATGTCGATCACGATGTCGTTGGGGTGTTCGAGTTCCGGTTCGTCGACGTCCTCGACCGCGACGTCGTGTGCGCCCTGATAGACGACGGCTCTCATTGACATGTGTGGTGGCTCCACCCACTCTTCGACTCGTATCGTAATGTATTTTCCCCATGGTAAATCACCGTATCGAGGTCCGGACGAACGCCAATGCTTAGTTCTCCCCCGAACACCCACCTGCAATGGCCAGTCGAGACGACCCCAGCGACGACGAGCAGGTTCGCGACGCGATCGATCGCTCGCGGAGCGGCGTGCCGGCGGCGGGGGCCGTGGTGCGCGACCGGTTCTCGGCCGACGAGGTGTTCCAGCGGATCATCGCCGCCGCCGACGAGGAGGTCACCTCGGGTCGGCGCGAACTCTTCTTCAGCGGGCTCGCCGCGGGCTTCGCGATCACGATCACCTTCCTGCTCTACTCCTCGATGACGGCCACGACCGACCACGACCCGATCCTGAGCGCGCTGCTCTACCCGCTGGGGTTCATCTACATCATCATCGGTGGCTACCAGCTCTACACCGAGAACACCCTCCCTCCCGTCGCGCTCACCCTCGAACGCCTCGTGAGCCTCCCCAGGCTCCTCCGTCACTGGACGATCGTGCTCGCGGGGAACCTCACCGGCGGCGGGCTGGGCGCGGTGGCGCTGACCTGGGGCGGGGTGTTCTCGCCCGAGGCGACCCAGGCGGCGCTCGAACACGCCCAGCACGGCATCGACACGCCGGCCCCCGCGCTGTTCTCGAAGGCGGTCTTCGCGGGGCTGATCGTCGCGGGCGTCGTCTGGGTGGTCTACGCCTCGCGCGACACCATCTCCCGGCTCGTCGTGGTCTACCTCGCCTTCCTCGCGATCCCGCTCGGGGACCTGTTCCACGTCGTGGTCTCGTTCACCGAGATGCTCTATCTCGTCCTCGCGGGCAACCTCGAACTTGGCGTCGGGTTGACGGCGTTCGTGATCCCGGTGTTGCTCGGCAACACCGTCGGTGGGATCGTCCTGGTGACGGTGGTCAACTACTTCCAGACCTCCGCCGAGCGCCGCGACGCCGCCCGGTTCGAGGGCTCGCAACGACAGCTCTCGCTCCGCGAGTGGCTCCTGGGTGGACTCGCCGGCCGGTCGTACGTCTCGATGGTCGATACCAGCGGGACGGTCGCCGACGACGGGACCTACCGGGTGCTGGTGCCGATCGGCAACCCGCGAACGGAGGCCCCCGTGGTCGACCTCGCCTGCCGGCTCGCCAGCCGCCACGACGACGCGGTGGTTCACGCCGTCCACATCATCCAGACGCCCGACACCCCCGCGAGCTATCGGTTCGCGGACCGCGAGCGGATCGTCGCCGACTCCGCCGACCGGATGGAGCCGCTCGCGGAGCTCATCGAGTCCTACGAAGTCACGGCCAAGACTTCGACCATCGTCTCACGGCGGTCGTTCGAGGAGGTGTTCGACGCCGCCGGCCGTCTGTGTGCCGACCTCGTCGTGATGGGATGGGGTGCGGACCGGCCCTGGGCCGACGCCCGCACCGAGCGCCCGCTCGACGAACTCACTCACCAACACGGGACGGACTTCCTCGTGCTCAACGACCGCGGCACCGACGCCTCTCGCGTGCTGGTGCCGGTCGGCGACGGCCCCTCCCCCGAACTGAGCGCCGAGGTCGCGCGGGCCTACCGGTCGAGCAAGGGCTCCTCGGTCACGTTGCTCCGCGTCGTCGACACGCCGGCCGACCGCGAGGCGGGCGAGGCGTTCCTCGACGAGTGGGCGAGCGAGCACGACCTCGCGGACGCCGAGCGAGTGGTCGAGGCCGGCGACGTCGGGCCCGTGATCCGGCGGGTCGCTACGGACCACTCCCTGTTGGTGCTGGGAGCGACCGAAGCGGGCGTTCTCTCGCGGCTCGTCACGGACTCGCTCCGGTTCGACGTCGTCGAGGGGGTGTCGTGTTCGGTGGTGATCGCCGAACGCTCCACCGAACGGAGCCTCGTCGAGCGCCTCGTCGGTCGGCTGTAGCCCGCCCGTCCACGACCGCTCGATCGGAATACGGGTGTGGCGTCGGCGGATTCAGCCCTCGTACGCCGAGAGACAGTCTTCGTCGCAGAAGTGGGTGATGACCACAGCTCCGTCCGCGACCTCGGTCGTCACACGGTGGGTCGGCTGGTTGAGGATCGTCTCGCCGCAGGTCGCACACGTCGGCGCGGTTTCTTCGGTGTCCTCGGCCACGTCGGAGACTGGGTCGACCATGGGCTACCGAGGGAGCCGGCCCGCATAACTCCACCACTTCGGCTCGGAGTGGTCGTGAGGGGGCCGAGCGAACTCGGTCACGCATACCGCAAGCCCGGGGCTTACAACGGTACACGGCGAGGTGCTCTCATGTCGTTCGAGGCAACTATCACGTCGATCCATCGGATGACGCCCCGGGTGAAGCAGTTCGTCGTCGAGCGCGACGAGCCCTTCGAGTTCGAACCCGGCGAGCACACCAACGTCGAGTTCGAGCAAGAGGACCCCGACGAGGACGAGGACGCGGAGGTCTCGCGACCCTACACCGCGACCAACACGCCGGGCAACGACGCGATCACCCTCGCGATCAAACGCTACGACGACGGCACCGCCTCGGTCTACATGCACGACCGCGAACCCGGCGACACTATCACGCTCGCCGAGTTCCACGGCGAGCTCACCCTCCGGGACACCGACGAGGACGTCGTCTTCGTCTCCACGGGGACGGGCATCACCCCGATGATGGCGATGCTGAAGGAGTATCTGGAGGAGGGCACCGGCGAAGCCCACTTCCTCTACGGCGAGAAGAGCCAGGAGAACCTCATGTACCGCGAGACGCTCGACCAGCTCGCGAGCGAACACGGGAACCTCTCGCTCACCTTCTCGCTCTCCGAGGAGGACTGGGACGGACGCACCGGCCACGTCCAGGACCACGTCGAGGACGTGCTCGACGACCTCGACAGGCACTTCTACGTCTGCGGGGTGCCCCAGATGGTCGTCGACACGAAGGACCACCTCGACGACCTCGACGTCCCCGAGGATCGGGTCTTCTCCGAGGGCTGGGAGGACGGCGAGGTCGAGGACTGAGAGCGCTCGAACGCAGGTCTATCGGTCCCGGTCCACCGTCTCGTTGGGCATCGTCCGCGCCCCCGTCGAGAGCACGACGCCCGGATGGAGCGCCGTGTGGATGCCGGTCTTCGCGCCGTCGCCGACCACGACGCCGTACTTCCTTCGTCCCGTCGAGACCCGCTCGCCCTTCACCGTCTGTTTGACAGGTTTATCGTCGTGACGGAGGTTCGCGACCGTCGTCCCCGCCCCGAGGTTGACCTCGCGGCCGAGCAGGCTGTCGCCGACGTACGAGAGGTGGGGGACGTGGGTCTCGGCCATCACGACCGAGTTCTTGATCTCGACGGAGTGGCCGACTCGAACCCGTTCGCCGAGCAGCGTCGCGCCCCGAACGTAGGCGTTCGGGCCGACGTGGGCCCCCGACCGGATCATGGCTGGACCCTCGACCACCACGCCGGGTTCGATCGCCGCGCCCTCCTCGACCACGACCGGCCCGCGTAGCTCCGCGCGTTCGCTGACGTCACCCTCGACGCGTCGTTCGAGGTCGGCGAGCTTCCACTCGTTGGCCGTCAGGAGTTCCCACGGCCTGCCGACGCCCATCCAGCGGTCGAGCGGGGTGTAGGAGACTTCGTACTCGGCGAACACCCTATCGAGGACATCGGTGAGTTCGTACTCGCCGCGGGCGCTCTTCTCGACGTCGAGCCACTCGCGGGCCTCGCCCGGCAGCACGCACGCGCCCGCGCTCACGAGGTCCGTCTCGGGTTCGTCTGGCTTCTCGGTGACACCCACCACTCGGTCGCCGTCGGTGTCGAGCACGCCGTAGTTCGAGGGGTTCTCGGCGCGGTAGGCCGCGATCCCGGGACGGGAGGCGAACAGCTGTTCGATGCTCGCGGGGTCGTAGAGGTCGTCACCGTAGAGCACCGCGAACTCGCCGTCGAGGTGTTCGCGCGCCGCCCGGACGGCGTGGGCGGTTCCCAGCTGCTCGTCCTGGGTGGCGTACGCGACCGGCACGCCACGGTACTCCTCGCCGAAGTGCTCGCGCACCGCGTCGGCCTCGTAGCCGACCACGAAGACCAGTTCGTCGGTCCCGGCCGCGACCGCGGCGTCGGCGGTGTGGGCGCACAGCGGGCGGTCGGCCACCGGGAGCATCGGTTTCGGGGTGTGGGCGGTGAGCGGTCGCATCCGGGTGCCTTCGCCGGCCGCGAGCACGATGGTCTGCATACCGCGGCCGACTCGCGGGCGGGAAATAGTCCTACCGCTCCGTCGTCGGCGGGGAGCGCCCGGTCCGTCGTTACCCATCGGGTCCCCTCAGCGCTGTGTCGAATGTGACGGAATACGGCGCGAAAGCGATCAGGCATCCAGACGAAAGGGAATATTTTAAGCGTAGCGTCTTCGAGGGGCGTCGTATAATGCGAGAAGCATTCACGATGTGGCGCGACACCCGAATGATAATGCTGGTCGCGGTGGTGGCGGCGGTCTACGCCGCGATCCTGGTCCCCTTCAAGGCGTTTCAGATCATCCCGGGGTTCGTCAGCGTTCGACCCGCGAACGTGTTCCCGGTGATCTTCGGGCTGATGTTCGGTCCCGCGGCGGCGTGGGGGTCGGCGATCGGCAACCTGATCGGCGATATCTTCGGCGGGACGCTCTCGCCGGGGAGCATCTTCGGGTTCGTCGGCAACTTCTTCTATGCGATGGTCGGCTACAAGCTCTGGGGGAGCCTCGGGCCGCTGTCGAGCGGCAACGAACCGGACTTCCGCTCGAACACCGGCACGCAGCTCGCCGAGTACGTCGTCATCGCGGCAGTCGCCTCGGCGCTCACCGCGTCGACCATCGCGTGGGGGCTCGACACCCTCGGCCTCGCGCCCTTCCCGGCGATCAGTATCTCGATCGGCGTCAACAACTTCCTCACGTCCGCGATCCTCGGGCCAATCTTGCTCTTCTTGCTCTGGGGACGGGTCAAGGACCTCGGCCTCCTCTACCCCGACGTGATGCGAAGCGAGGACCTCCCGGACGTGGGCACCTCGCGAACACAGCTCGCCGCCTACGGGTTCCTCGTCGTCGCGTTCGTTTGGATCGCGGTCGGGACGTTCGTCGCACCTCCGGGATCGACCTTCCAGCTGGTGCTCGGCGCGGTCGGGCTCGTTCTCGCGTTCGCCCTCGCGGCGGTCTCGGGCGAACGGCTCTCGTCGATCGTGAGTTAAAAAATTGCGTTTAACCGTGTGGGAAGCGAGCCACTCATAAGAATGGGAGAAGCGACCGACGAAACCGACCCCGCAGCCCGGCTCGAAGACGTGGTCTTCGCCTACGAGCAGGGCGTGGACCTGCCGGCCGCCGCGACCTTCGCCGACGATTCGGCACCGGACCCCGACGAACGCGGCGGGCCGGTGCTTCGCGGGACGAGCCTCGACTTCGCTCCCGGCTCGTTCACCGTCGTGATGGGCGCGAGCGGCGGCGGGAAGTCCACCCTCCTCCGGACCCTCAACTCGATCATCCCGGACTTCATCACGGGCTCGTTCTCGGGGGAGGTCACGGTGCTCGGGCGCGACGCCACCGAGGCGCGCGTCAGCGAGATGGCCGAAGTGGTCGGCATGGTGCTCCAGGACTACGAGGACCAGCTCTTCGGGACGAGCATCTCGGCGGAGGTGGCGTTCGGGCCCGAGAACCTCGCGGTCCCGTCCGAGGAGATCGGCGGCCGGATCGAGCACTCGCTCGACCTGATGGGGCTCGCCGACCTCGACCGCCGCCGCTCGCCCGACACCCTCTCGGGCGGGCAGAAACAGCGCCTCGTCTTCGCCGGCGTGATGGCGAATCACCCGGACCTCCTGTTGCTCGACGAACCCACGAGTGATCTGGACCCCGGCGGCAGCCGCGACACCCTCTCGGTGGTCCGCTCGCTCGCCGACGGCGCGGGCGAGGAAGGCGGACCGAACGACATCGTCCTCGTCACCCACAAGATCGAGGAGGCGCTGCTCGCCGACCGGGCGGTGCTCCTCCGGGGCGGCCGGGTCTTCCGCCACGGAACCGCACGCGAGGTGTTCACCGACCCCGAGGCGCTCCGCGAGGCACGCGTCGGCGTCCCCGCCGTCGTCGAGGTGTTCGACCGGCTCGGCTGGGACGACGACCTCCCGCTGACGGTCGAGGAAGGGATCGAGTGTGTCGCCGAGAGCCCTCTCGAATGGAGTCCGCCCGGGACCCGCGACGGGTCGAGCTCGGACGCGCCGGCCGGCACCGGCGGCTCCCTCGGCGACCCGGTCTTCGAGTTCGACGACCTCGTCCACACCTACGACACCGACCAGGGCGTCGTCCGGGCGGTCGACGGCGTGGACCTCACGGTCCGCGAGGGCGAGGTGGTCGCCATCGTCGGCCACAACGGCAGCGGGAAGACCACCCTCGCGAAGCACTTCAACGGCCTGCTCGCGCCGGATTCGGGGAGCGCGAGGTGGCGCGACCGCGACGTATCGGACCTCTCGATGGGCGAGGTCGGGCGGTCGGTCGGCTACGTCTTCCAGAACCCCGACCACCAGATCTTCGCGACCTCGGTGGCCGAGGAGGTCCGGTTCGGCCCCGAGAACTTCGGGCTGGAGGGCGAGGAGCTCGACCGGCGGGTCGAGCGCGCGATCGAGACCGTCGAGCTCGACGGGCTGGAGGAGGCCGACCCGTTCAGCCTCTCGAAGGGCCAACGTCAGCGGGTCGCGCTCGCGAGCATCCTCGCCACCGACCCCGAGGTCATCGTCTTCGACGAACCCACGACGGGGCTCGACGCCACCCAACAACGCCAGTTCCTCGACCTCGCGGCTCGATTGAACCGCGAGGAGGGGCTCACGCTGGTGATGGTGACCCACAGCATGAGTACGGTGGCGCGGTACGCCCCCCGAACGGTGGTGATGGCCGACGGCGAGAAGGTCGCCGACCGCCCGACCCGGGAGCTGTTCGCCGACGCCGACGCGCTCGAACGCTGGGAGCTCAAGTCCCCGCAGCCGGTCGCGCTCTCGAACCGGCTCGCGGGGGAGGGCGACCTGCCGGCGCTCTCGGTCGACGAGGTGGTGGCCGGGCTCGGCGGCGAGGACACGGTCCCGGCCGATAGCACGCCACGGGGTGCGGCGAACGACGGGGGTCTCGGATGAGCGGCTCGACCTCGCTCTACGTCGACAAACCCACGATATTTCACCGGTTGACGGCCCGCTCGAAGCTCGCGCTGCTGGTCGGCGTGCTCACGACCGCCTACGTCTTCGGGAACCCCGTCGTGGTCGCCGTCCCGCTGGTCGCGCTGTTCGTCGCGCTGGTGTACGCCGGCGGGTGGCGCAACGTCAAGCGCCTCTCGTTCGTGATCGTCGCGGTGTTCCTCGTCGGGTTCGTGCTCTGGCCGGCGTTCACCCCGCCCGGCGACACCGTCGTGTTCCGGACCCCGTGGTTCGCCGTCACGACCTACGAACTCCTGTTCGCGCTCGGGCGGAGCGAACGCATCGTGGCGTTCATCCTCGGCGGCCTGCTGTTCATCACCACGACCTCGAACGAGGAGATCGTCACCGGCCTCCGCTCGCTGGGGCTCCCCTACGCCTTCTGCTTCGCGGTCGGCACCGCCCTCCGGCTGTTTCCGACCTTCCTCGGCGCGACCGGCACCGTCCGGCAGGCCCAGGCCGCCCGCGGCCACGAGGTGAGCGGGGCGAACCCGATCGAGCGATTCCGGGCCTACATCCCGCTCATCGTCCCGGTGTTCATGACCGCGGTCCGGTCGGTCCAGACCCAGGCGATGGCGCTCGAAGCCCGCGGGTTCGACCCGCGACGCGACCGGACGTTCTACGACAAACCGACGTTCGGCACCGTCGACTGGGCGGTCGTCGTCGTGGGGCTCGTGCTGGTGGTCGGGTCGGTCTGGCTCTCCTTTCAGGGCTACGGCCAGGTCTAACCCCGCTCGAAGAACCGTCGGACCGGGGCGAATCCGGCGTCGTCAGACGTCGGCGTCCGCGAGCAGCTCCTCGGCGGTCGCGACCACGTCGGTGGCGTCGCGGAGGCGGTCGTCCCCGAGCAGGAGCCGGAGCCGCGGCCGGCCCACGTCGATCGGGACCTTCTCGGTGTCGATCAGCCCGGCGTCCTCGAACTGGGTCTTCTTCCGCGAGAAGGTCGCGCGGCTGGCGAGGCCGACGCTCTCGCCCCACGTGCTGAGGTTGTAGAGGAGCACCTCGTTCTTCGCCGCGGCGAGCAGGGCGATGTCCACCTCGTCGAGACCGCCCGAGGCGTCGTCGTGGGCGAGCGAGGCGCGCATCCGCTCGAAATCCGCCGTGGTTTCGGGGCCGAACTCCTCGTCCATGGTCTCGCGGACGCGTGAGAGCGGCGGGGTTCGGAGGGTGAACGGATCGGCGTTCTCCCAGCACGCGGTGTACTCCTGCCGGGCGGTCGCGACGAACGTCTCGTCGTCGGTGCTCAGGATCGCGCTCCGGCTCTCGGTCGAGACGACCGACACCACCTCGTCGTCGGTCAGCACGAGCGGCCCGTCGAAGAGGTCCGCCGAGACACCCAGCGAGACCACGTCGGCGGCGACGAAGTCCGCGAGGGTCGCCGCGTCGGTGAAGTCGCGCACGAACGCCTTCAGCACCGACTCGGCCGCGAGCAGGCGTATCGTGGGCGGGTCGGCGTGGTCGTCGAGGGCGTCGAGGAGGCCGTCGATGACCGTCGGCGACGGGCCGACCACGAGTATCGTGTCCGAGCGGCCGTCCAGCAGGGCGTGACAGACCTCGGTGACGTTTCTTTCGGTCCGGACCGACTGTGTTGCGAACGTCATCTACATAGCACAACGCGGGTCGCTATTGTAACGAATACCACTAGGTACCTAGGTCGGGCCAGGACGATCGGGATGGGTCCACGACCGGGCCGGATCCGGGGTCGGGTCGGCTCAGTGGAGTTTGAGTTCGACCCGGCGGCCGTCGGGGTCGCGGACGTAGGCCGCCCAATCGCGACCGTAGGCCCCGAGCCGCTCGTGGGGTTCGCCCGACTCGACCGTCACGCCCGCCTCGCGGAGCTCGTCGAGCAGCGTCGTCATCGCCTCGCGGGTGTCTGTTTCGTCGGAGCGGAGCAACAGGCAGACGTGTTCGCCGTCGACGTCGAAGGGCTCGTCGGTCGGCACGAGGTGGAGGTGTCGGCCGCCGGCGGCGACCGCCACGAACGGGACCTCGTCGCGTTCGAAGGCGTCCCGGTCCCGAACGGAAAGACCGAGTACGTCGTGATAGAACGCGAGCGCGTCGTCGAGGTCGCCGACGCGGAGCGCGACGTGGTCGAGGTCGACGGGTTCGAAGGCCATGCTCGACGGTCGGGTCGACGGACGAAAAGCGCTGTTGCCGTCCGCCGACGATGGGCTCGTCGACCCGCTCACTCGATGGTGAACGTGTCGGGGTCGCTCGCGACCTCGCTGACCCGGACCGCCGCCACGGTCCCCGCGACGTCGTGAACCCGCACGATGTCGGCACCGCGTTCGGCGGCCACCGCGCTCGCCGCCACCGTCGCCTGGAGGCGCTCGTCGGCGTCGCGCCCCACGAGGTCGAACATCGACTTGTGGGAGTGGCCGAACAGGACCGGACAGCCGAGCGCACGGAACTCGCCGAGCCGTCCGAGCATTGCGAAGCTTTCGCGACGGTCCTTCCCGAAGCCGACCCCCGGGTCGACGATGACGTTCTCGCGGTCGATACCCGCCCGTTCGGCGACGAGGACGGTCTCGCGGAGTTCGCGGAGCGTGTCCGCGACCACGTCGTCGTAGTCGACCTCGGTTCCGGGGTCGACCGGGGCGTCGATGCTGTGCATCACCACCACCGGGCAGTCGTACTCCGCGACCACGAACCGCATCTCGGGGTCGGCGAGCCCCGAGACGTCGTTCACGATGTCCGCACCGGCGTCGAGCGCCGCCCGCGCCACCGCGGCCTTCCGGGTGTCTATCGAGACCATGACATCGAGGTCCGCGAGGCGTTCGATGACGGGCACCACCCGGTCACACTCGTCGGCGACCGGGACCTCGTCCGCGCCGGGTCGGGTGCTCTCGCCGCCGACGTCGACGATGTCCACGTCGTCCGCCATCATCTCCTCGGCGCGCGCGACGGCGCGCTCGGTGGTCTCGAACTCGCCGCCGTCGTGGAAGCTGTCGGGGGTGACGTTCAAGATTCCCATCACCGCCGTTCGGTCGTCCCACGGGTAGCCCCGGTCCCGGTCCCCGTCATCGAGCGAGAGCGCCGACGAGATCCCGTCGGCCAGCGGTCCGAGGCCGTAGGGCTGGGCGTCGAGCTTCCGGGTGAGCCGCTTGAACTGCGCGAGGGTGCCCATCAGGAGGACGTCGAGGAACTCCTCGTCCTGGTCGTTGAGCCCCGAGATCGCACACTCGCCACCGAGCGAGAGGAGCTCCTCCTTCAGGTACTGGGCCTGCCGCGGTCGAACACGGGTCTTCAGAGTTCGATGGACGGCTTTCCCGCGCATCCGGTAGACGCCGGGTTCGGTGACGTGGGCCTCCCGGAGCGCCTGCCGGGCGTCGGCCACGTCGTCGACGGCTTTGGGAACGTCGAGCCGGCTCCAGCGGGTTCTGGCCTCCCGGACGGTGTAGAGCGAGCCACAGACCAGCACGCAGTCGTCGGGGTCCGCCCGCGCGAGCGCGTTCGCGAGCGCGTCGGTGACGTCGCTAGTCGTTTCGACTTCGAGCCCAGTGACGTCCTCGACGACCGCCGCGAGCACCGCGTTGTCCTCGGCCCGGTCGATGTCGGGACGGCAGGCCACGACGCTGTCGGGGATCGGGAGCGCCTCGACCATCCCCCGGTGGTCCTTGTCGGCGAGCGCGCCGAACACGAGGTGGAGGTCGTCGTAGTCGAACTCGTCCAGCGTCCCCGCGAGCCGCTCGCACGCACCGGGGTTGTGCGCCCCGTCGAGCACCGCCAGGGGCTCGCGTTCCATGACCTCGAACCGGCCGGGCCAGTGGGCCGTCCGAAGACCGCGTTCGATGGTCTCCGTGGGAAGGTCGACGTCGAGCGCGGACGAGACCTGCCTCGCGAGCACCGTCGCGACGCCGGCGTTGTCGGCCTGGTGTGTGCCGACCAGCGGAACGGCCGTCTCGACGCGCCAGTCCGACCCGGACAGCCACACGCGGCTCTCGACCCCCGTTCGGCCGCCGTAGGACACCTCGACGGCCCCGCTATCGCCGACCCGAACCACCTCGCCGGCCTGTGCCTCGATCCCCGCGAGCGCGTCGCCGTCGGCGGCGGTCACGAGCCGGCCGTCGGCGGGTGCGACGTGGGCCAGGTCGCGGCCGATCGCCTCGACGGTGTCGCCGAGGACGTCGGTGTGTTCGAGCGTCACGCTGGTCACCGCGCTCGCGACCGGGTCGGTCACGCTGGTGGCGTCGTAGCGCCCGCCGATGCCGACTTCGAGGACCGCGACGTCGACCTCGTTTCGCGCGAACGCCCAGAGCGCGAGCCCCGTGACCGCCTCGAAGAAGGTGGGCGATGCCCCCGTAGCCGCGCGGTCGAGGATATACGGGCGGACGGTCTCGACGTACTCCGTAAGCGCGCGCTCGGTCACTCGGCGGCCGTTTATCCGGATCCGCTCGCGGACCGAGTCGAGGTGGGGTGAGGTGTAGAGACCGACGTCGAGCCCCGCCTCGCGGAGGACCGATTCGGTCATCCTGGCGGTGCTCCCCTTGCCGTTCGAGCCGGCGACCTGGACCACGGTCAGGTCCTTGTGGGGGTCGCCGAGGTGGTCGAGCAGGGACTCGGTGGCCGCGAGCCCCGGTCTCGGGGGGTAGCGGCGAAGCCCGAAGAGGAAGTTCGCCGCGTCGTGGAACTCCATATCCGAACCGCGTTCGACGCGGGTTTGAGGTTATCGGAGTTTCGGACCCCTTCGGGTCGCTATCGGAACTCGGCGAGCGCTTCGGCGGCCCGGCGCGCGGCCTCGTCGGGGTTCGCGGTGTGGGTGTAGAGTTCGAGCGTGGCGAACCCGTCGTAGCCGACGTCGTCGAGCGCGTCGAACATCGCCCGGAAGTCGAGGTCGCCGTCGCCCGGCACCAGGTGGTAGTGCTTGCCACGTCGTCCGCCGGCGATGTCTTCGAGGTGGACACCCGTGATGTGACCCGCACACTGGCGGATCGCCTCGGCCGGGTCCTCGCCGTAGACCGCCGCGTGGCCCAGGTCGAGGTTGACGCCGAGCGAATCCCGGCCCACGTCGCCGATCAGCGCGAGGACTTCGTCGGTACACTCGACGAGGAGTTCGGGTTCGTACTCGATCCCGACCCGGACGTCGTGTTCCTCGGCGTGGTCGAGGATCGTGTGGAGCGAGTTCTCGAGATACTCGTGGGCTTGTTCCGGCGGGTTGTTGGCGAGCGGGCGGCCGGTGCCGACGCTGACCGCGGGCGCGTCCACGGCGTCGGCGAACTCGATGGCGCGTTTCGTGTACTCGATCCGCCACTCGCGGTCCTCGTCGTCGGCGGTGACGATGCTCGGGTCGAAGAACGAGGACGGCGGCGCGTCGTCGTAGTAGCCCGTCGCGGTGTTGGCGTTGACGCTCGACACGTCCAATCCCGTGTCGTCGAGCGCCGCGAGCGTTGCCTCGCGGTCGCGTTCGGAGAACTCGGGGAAGAAGGCGTGCGGCGTGTCGGCGAGGAGTTCGACGCCGTCGTAGCCGTGGCCGGCGATGCGGTCGATCGCTTCGGGGAGCGGGTGGCGGGTGTAGGCGTTCGTCGAGAACGCGAGGTCGACCATGGTCCCACGACGGCCGTGGTCTTCAAACGCCTTCCGAGACGGACACGACCTACGAGACGTCGAACAGTCGCGAGAACCCGACGGCCGGCACCAGAAACGCGAACGCGACGAGCGCCCACGGAACCCCCGCGACCGCCGCGAACGCCGCGTCGAGGACGACGAGCGCGAGCACGCAGGTCCCGACCGCCGGGCCGACGGTGTCCGGTCGGGGTGTCGCGTAGGCCTCCCCGATCGCCCGTCCGGTCCACGCGAAGAAGCCGGCGACGAGCGCGACCGCGAGGAGGGTCTCGACGAGCGGCGGCCGAACGACCCCGACCAGCGCGAAAACCGCGGCCCCGCCGAGAACGACCCCGCCCGCCGCGCCCGCTACGACGCCCCGCTCGGTGGTGGTGGCCTCGTTCGCCGCCATCCTCGTGACGAGCGCGATGTAGACGACCACGACCAGCGGGACGAACACGACCCAGGTCGGTAGCCGAAAGCCGCCCGCTGCGAATCCGAGTACGACATCGAGGCCGCGTGCGACCCCCATCGCGAGGAAACCAACACCAGTTCCCTTCAGCCAGCCGTCGTAGGCGAGCACGACGCCGGCGAGCGCCGCGGCGACCAGTCCAGCCCGCGGACCGGCTGCGAGAAAGCCGACGAGAACCCCGGCCACGAGCAAGCCACCGCCGAGCGCGCCCGCCCGCGACCGCGGGACCCGTCCGCTGGGGATCGGGCGCTCGGGGCGTTCCCGCGAATCGACCGGCGCGTCGAAGTAGTCGTTGAGCGTCGTCCCGCCGGCATACAGGAGGACCGAAGCGACTGCGAGGCCGGCGAGCGCCGGTATCGACACCGCCCCGCCGCTCGCGGCGACGAGCGCCGCGCCGAGCATCACGTCGGGCGGGGCGCTGAAGAGGTTCGGCAGCCGGACCAGACTCGCGTAGGCCTCGAACCGGTCCCGAAGGTCGCCGCGCGCCACCCCTCTCAGGCCCACCCGTGGGTTTCGAGGTAGGCCATCGCGTCCTCGACCGTCTCTGCCGCCGTCTCCTCGTAGGGGTAGAGTTCGACCGTCACGAATTCCTCGTACCCCGCGTCGTCGAGCGCACCGAGGAAGCCGTCGATGTCCATCGCGCCCTCGCCGAGCTGGGTGTGTTCGTGCCGGCGGTCCTCGGGAATGTCCTCGAGGTGGACGTGGTCGACGTACTCCGAGAGGGTCTCGTACGCCGCGACCGGGTCCTCGCCCACGCTGAAGAGGTGGCCCGCGTCGAAGTTACAGCGAACCTGTGGATGACTGATCCGCTCGACGAATTCGAGGTACTCGTCGGCGGTCTCGATCAGGAGGTCGGGTTCGGGTTCGACGTGGAGGTCCACACCCACTTCCTCCGCGACGGGCAGGACTTCTTCGAGGCTCTCGACGAACGTTTCGAGCGCCCACTCGCGGGATTTCTCTTCCGGGATCGGGCCACCTGGCTCGATCGAGATGTAGTCGTGGTCGAGCGCCGCCGCGGTCCGGAGCGCGTCCTTCGTGTAGTCGATCCGGCGCTGGCGGTAGTCGGTGTCCGGCTCGATGTAGGAGGGGTGGTGAAAGCCCTCGATCGCGGTCAGCATGAACGCGTTACAGTTGCTGATCGCGAGGTCGTTCTCGGCGAGGGTTTCTTTGACTCTCTCGACCGTCTCCTCGTCGGTGTCGGGCGGGTAGAGGTGGGGCCGGTCGAACAGGAGTTCGACCCCGTCGTAACCCGCATCGGCGACGATCTCGATGGTCTCGTAGGGGTCGTACTCGCGGAACGCGTTGGCGGAGAACCCGAAGTTCATGGTCGCTCGTAGTCGAAGTTCGGCGACTGGTCGAAAAAGTCGTAGGGGTTGTCGAAGACGACTTTCTTCACGTCCTCGTGGTCCCAGCCACGGTCGAGCATCTTGTCCCGTGCTTTGGGTACCGCGAGGGGGTCCGAGGGATCCCAGTCGGCGGCGCTGTTGAACAGCATCTTGTCGGTGCCGTACTCTTCGAGGAGGTCGATCGCCGCCTCGTCCTCGATCTTCCCGGGGTAGAGCGTGAAGCCGACCCAGCAGTCGGTGGTGAGCGAGGTTTCGATGGTCTCCTCCGTGTTGTGGTCGATCACGATCCGCTCTTGGGTCACGCCCTCGTCCTCGATGACCTCCACGATCCGCTCGGTGCCCGAGGGTTTGTCGGTGTGTGGGGTGTGGATGATGACCGGGAGCTCGCGCTCGTCGGCCATCCGAAGTTGCTCGCGGAGCGCCCACTCTTCGTCGTCCGTCCCCTGGTCGAAGCCGATCTCGCCGACCCCGACGACGTTCTCGCGGTCGAGGTACTCGGGGATGCCTTCGAGCACCTCCTCGGCCATCTCGCGGTAGTTGGCCTCCTTGGGTTCGAGGCCGATGGTCACGTAATGACTCATCCCACCGGCGCGCTCGGCGCGTGCGGTCTCGAAGTCGATGATCTGCTCGAAGTAATCGAAGAACGATCCCGCGTGCTCCTTGTCGGTACCGCTCCAGAAGGCGGGTTCGATGCAGCACTCGACGCCGGCCATCCGCGCGCGCTGGTAGTCGTCGGCCGAGCGCGAGACCATGTGCATGTGCGGGTCGATGATCTCCATGCCCGGCGATCCGTTCGGACGGAGTTTATACCTGCTGAAAACGGGAAACGTGGTCTCAGCCGCCGAGGCGCGCTCTGATCGATTCGGTGGCCCTACGGATGCGCGAAGTACGCCACCGTGTCATCCGATCCCTGTCGGTCGATCCGGGCGAACCCGATCCGCTCGAACTGCACCACGTCGTCGGGGTCGTAGGAGCCAATACCGGGTTCGGCGTGACCCGCAACGTCGCCGTCCATCGTCCGGAGCGTGAGCGGGCGGTTCTCGTCCGCCGGAACCCAGTGAATCACCGAAACGTCCTCCTCGCGAACCACGTCGATGTCGGTACCGACGAACTCGAATTCGTCCCCACTGTGCCGAACACAGCCGTAGCCCTTCAACCAGACGCGCTCGCCCTCCTCAGGGAGGTCTTCGGGTTCGACGAGGACTCCCTCGTCGACGGGGATCTCACGAACACCGCGGTCGTCGTGGTCCGGGTGGACGGGCGGTTCGCCGGTCTCCGGTCCGCCGTGGAGGGGTTTCTCGACGCCGTCGCGAACGAAGAACGCGCGGTCGGCGTCGTCGTCGATCCGCTCGCGGTTCGCGGCGTAGACCGAACTCATCGCGAGGTCGACGTTCGAGGTCGAGGTGCCGAGGGCGACCATCGCGGCGGTTATCGCTTCGCCCTCGATACCGCGCCGGCGGAGGCTCGCGAGCGTGGGTGCGCGCGGGTCGTCCCAGCCGTCGAGCCTCCCCTCGTCGATGCGTTCTTTGATCGTCGAGGTGCTCATCTTCACGTCGTAGGCGTCGACCTGGACGTGGCCCCAGTGGACGACCTCGGGGTACTCCCAGTCGAAGTAGTCATAGAGGAAGCGCTGGCGCTTCGCGGAGTCCTGGAGGTCGATGCCGCGGATGATGTGGGTGATCCCGAACAGGTGGTCGTCGACCCCGCTCTGGAAGTCGAGCAGCGGCCAGCAGCGGTACTCGTCGGCCTCCGGGCGCGGGTGTGGTGTGTCGACCATCCGGAAGGCGACCCAGTCGCGGAGCGCGGGGTTCTTGTGGGTGATGTCGGTTCGCACTCGGAGGACCATCTCGCCCGCGCCGTACTCGCCGTCGACCATCGCCTCGAACTCCTCACGGGTCTGCTCCGTGGATTTCTCGCGGTGGGGACACGCCTCGCCCGCGTTCTTCAGGTCGGAGAATTCGCCGGCGGGACACGAGCAGGTGTAGGCCCCGCCCAACTCGATGAGTTCGCGGGCGTGCTCGTAGTAGGTCTCCATCCGGTCGGAGGCCTTGACCACCTCGTCGGGTTCGAAGCCGAGGTACTCGACGGCATCCACGATGGCGTCGTAGGCCGAGAGGTCCGGTCGTTTGGTCTCGGGGTCGGTGTCGTCGAACCGACAGAGCATCCAGCCGTCGTAACGTTCCTTGTAGGTCCCGATGACGGCGGGCATCCGACCGTGACCGAGGTGCCAGGGGCCGTTGGGGTTCGGCGCGAGTCGCATTCGCACGGTCGAGTCCTCGGCGTTCGGGAGGTCCGGGAGCGGGTGGTCGTCGCCCTCGTCGTCGGCTTCGAGTTCGGCGAGGAAGTCGGGCGCGACGACTTCGAGGCGTTTCTGTCGCCCCTCGGTGTCGAGTTCGTTGACCCGGGAGACCACCGGTGCGACGACTCCTGGGACTTCGTCGCCGTGTTCGCGGAAGTCGGGGTTCTCGCCCATCAGGGGACCGATGACCGCGCCGACGTCGGCGTCGCTGTCGTGTTTGACCGCGTTGAGCAGGGCGTGTTTTTCGGCCTCGTGCTCGACCCGCTCGCGGAGTTCGTCGTTCATTGCGCCCCGTTTCCCGCCCGCGACGAAAACTCGTCTGGTTGCCGACGGCCGCGGCGCGGCCGGCGGGTGCGGTGCGGTTCGCGGTGGCAGTGCGGTTGCGGTGGCGGTCGCCGCGTGCGGTGCGGTGGTGGCGGTGTCGCGGCCGTGGTGCGGTTGCGGTCCCTGGTGGATGAAGGGCGACGGCGCGAGCGAAGCGAGCGCCGGAGGGCTTCGGCGGTGCGGAGGCGGTGCTGTGTGGTTGCGGTAGCGGTGCCGAGCGGAAGGGTTAGTGACTGTGCCGTGAGCGAGTGAAACGAGCGAGCGGGCCAAGGAATCCCCGAGCGGAGCGAGGGGGTGACGTGGTTCGAGGGAGCGGAGCTCCCTCGTCATCACGAAACGGCTTCGCCGTTTCGAACGACAGGCTTTTGATCCACATTTTGCCAGGGAGCGAACGAAGTGAGCGACCGCAGCAAAAGGTGGGGAACCGACAGTGTTTCACTCCCGGCGACCCCAGCGAACACAATGAGTAAGGACGCCATCGAGGTCCGGGGAGCCGAAGAACACAACCTCAAAGACCTCGACGTCACCATCCCGCGCGACGCGTTCACGGTCGTCACCGGATTGTCGGGGTCCGGGAAGTCCTCGCTGGCCTTCGAGACCGTCTACGCGGAGGGGCAGCGTCGATATATCGAGTCGCTCTCCGCCTACGCGCGGAACTTCCTGGGCCAGATGGACAAACCGCAGGTCGAGACCGTCGAAGGGCTCTCGCCTGCGATCTCGATCGACCAGAAGAACGCCGCCAACAACCCTCGTTCGACCGTCGGTACCGTCACCGAACTCCACGACTACCTCCGGCTGCTCTACGCCCGCGTCGGCGTGCCCCACTGTCCCGACTGCGGGCGCGAGGTCGGCGAGCAGTCCGCCCAGCAGATGGTCCGACGGATCCTCGAACTGCCCGAGGGAACGCGGGCGAAGGTGGCCGCGCCGGTCATCCGCGACCAGAAGGGGGCCTTCGAGGACCTCTTCGACGACCTCGTGAGCGAGGGCTACTCGCGGGTCGAGGTCGACGGCGAGAGCTACGACCTCGCGACGAATCGGCCCGAACTCGACGAGAACTACGACCACACCGTCGACGTGGTGGTCGACCGGGTGAAGATCAGCGAGGACGCCCGGTCCCGGATCACCGACAGCGTCGAGACGGCGCTCGAAGAGGCCGATGGCGTCCTCAAAGTCATCCTGCCCGACCCGCCGGCGGACGCCGACCTCGGCGGGGCCGTGGCGCGCGCGACGGGCGACCTCGCAGGCGAGGGCGACGACCGTGCGGTGGTCGAGTTCTCCGAGGCCCTCGCGTGTACCCACTGTGGGATCGACATCTCCGAGATCGAGACCCGGAGTTTCTCGTTCAACAGCCCGCACGGGGCGTGTCCCGAGTGTGAGGGGATCGGCGAGACCAAGGAGGTCGACGAGAACCTCGTCGTGCAGGACCCGGAGAAGCCCCTCAAAGAGGTCTTCGAACCCTGGAGCTACTCCCGGTCGTACTACCAAACTCGATTGGACGCCGTCTCGGACCACTTCGGCGTCTCCCTCAGTACGCCCTTCGAGGACCTCGACCCCGACGTTCGAGAGGCGTTCCTGTATGGGACCTCCGAAAAGGTCGTCTTCGAGAGCCGGACGCGGAACGGCACGCGGCGCAAGGAGAAACGCTTCGAGGGCGTGATCCCGAACCTCGACCGCCGCTACGTCGAGACCGAGAGCCAGAGCACGCGCGAGCACATCGAGAAGTACATGGCCGTCACCACGTGCCCGGCCTGTGAGGGGACCCGTCTCAAGCCCGAGAGCCGCGCGGTGCTCGTCGACGACACCCCGATCACCGAAGTCAACCGGATGTCCATCGGGGACGCTCTGGCGCACTTCGAGGGGATGGAGGACGGCATGTCCGACCGCGACCGCACCATCGCCGAGGAGATCCTGAAGGAGATCCGTTCGCGGCTCGGGTTCATGTGCGAGGTCGGCCTCGAATACCTCACCCTCGACCGCCAGGCCGCCACGCTCTCCGGCGGGGAAAACCAGCGGATCCGGCTCGCGACCCAGATCGGCTCCGGGCTGGTGGGCGTGCTCTACGTGCTCGACGAGCCCTCGATCGGGCTCCACCAGCGCGACAACGACCGCCTCCTCAACACCCTCGAAGAGCTCCGCGACATCGGCAACACCCTCCTCGTGGTCGAACATGACGAGGCCACGATGCGCCGGGCCGACGAGGTCATCGACATGGGTCCCGGCCCCGGCAAGCGCGGTGGCGAGGTGGTCGCCCAGGGCACCGTCGAGGAGATCGAGCAGGTCGAGGGATCCATCACGGGCGAGTACCTCTCCGGGCGGCGGGCGATCCCCGTACCCGAGGAGCGCCGCGAACCCCAGGGCGAGATCCGGATCCGCGGCGCGCGCGAACACAACCTCGCGAACCTCGACGTCTCGATCCCGACCGGCTGTTTCACCGCGATCACAGGAGTGTCGGGCTCCGGGAAGTCCACACTGATGCACGACGTGCTCTATAAGGGCCTCGTCCGCGAGATGAACGACAACCGGACTGTGGACCCCGGCGAGCACGACGCCATCGAACACGAGGACATCGAGACCGCGAGGCTGATCGACCAGTCGCCGATCGGTCGCACGCCGCGTTCGAACCCCGCGACCTACACCGGCGTGTTCGACCACGTCCGCGAGCGGTTCGCGAGCACCAACCTCGCCAAACAGCGCGGCTACGAGAAAGGTCGCTTCTCCTTCAACGTCAAGGGCGGGCGGTGTGAGGCCTGTGGCGGCCAGGGCACCGTCAAGATCGAGATGAACTTCCTCTCGGACGTCCACGTGCCCTGCGAGGAGTGCGGCGGCGCGCGCTACAACGACGAGACCCTCGAAGTCGAGTTCAAGGGCAAGACCATCGCGGACGTGCTGGACATGAGCGTCGAGGAGGCCTACGAGTTCTTCGAGGCCGACACCCGACTCAAGCGCCGGCTCCAGCTCCTCCGCGACGTCGGCCTCGACTACATGCGCCTCGGCCAGCCCTCGACCACCCTTTCGGGGGGTGAGGCCCAGCGCGTCAAGCTCGCCGAGGAGCTCGGCAAGAAACAGACCGGCGACACCCTCTATCTCCTCGACGAACCCACCACGGGGCTCCACTCGGCCGACGAACGCAAACTCATCGGAGTGCTCCAGCGCCTCGTCGACAACGGCAACACCGTCGTCGTGATCGAACACGAACTCGACCTCGTCAAGAACGCCGACCACGTCATCGACCTCGGCCCCGAGGGCGGCGAACACGGTGGCGAGGTCGTCGCGGCCGACAGCCCGGAGGCCATCGCCCACAACGACGACTCCCACACCGGGCGCTACCTCAGGGACCTCCTCCCGACCGTGGAACTCGACGGACCCCGTTCGGACCGCCGCGTCAGCGCGGCGGGCGACGACTAGCCGGAACGAACCGGCTCACGACCCGCCGTTGCGGGCCCGCCAGAACCACCGCGAGAGCCGCGACCGAAGGTCGAGCCGGCGTTTCGCCATGATGACCGTGCCATCGGCCTCCAGCCCGACGGCTTCCGGGATCGCCCCGAACACCAGCCGCTGGAGGAGCCCCTCGCGGCTCGCCCCCACGACCGTGACGTCGTGGTCGGCCGAGAGCGAGACGATCGTCGGGACGACCTCGTTCCCCTCGACCACGTCGGTTTCGACGACCTCCGGCTCGACGAGGGCGGCCGTGGTCTCGACGGTACGTTCGGCTCGCTCCCGGTCGTCCGCGGACGCGCCCGGTGGCACGACCGAGACCACGCGAACGCGGGCGTCGTTCGCTTTCGCGAGGGCGTCGGCGACCTCGGCGGCGTACTCGGCGTGCGGGCCGCCCGCGGTGGGAACGAGGATCGACCCGACCGCGGTCGGCGGGCCGATCCGCTCGACGAGGACGTCACACGGTGCGTCGGTGGCGACCCGGTCGACGTTGCTCCCGAGCACGAAATCCCGGCGACGGCTCCGTCCGCGCCAGCCCAGCAGTATCTCGTCGACGTCGTCTTCCTCGGCCGTCGCGATGACCGCTTCGGCGACGTCGTGGCCGATCCTCACCGTCCCCCCGGCGGGAACCCCCGCCGCTTCGGCGGTCCCGATCGCGTCTTCGAGGTGCTCACGCTTCGTATCGACGAACTGTCGCCCCTCCTCGACCGGGGTCTGACGGGGCACCGTGACGACGCTCATCACCCGGATCTCGGCGTCGCGTTCGCGTGCGAGGTCAATCGCGGTTCGGAGGAGCCGGTCGGTCGTCTCGGGGTTGGCGAGCGGCACGAGGATCCGCCGCTCGCGCTCCTCGGGGGTCTCCTCCGCGAGCACCGTCGGGGTCTCCGCCTCGCGCTCTTCGGCCCGTTTGCCCTTCGAGTAGCCGTAGAACACCGCGAGGCCGAGGACCATCCAGACGGCGGTGACGGCGAGCGCGACGAGCCCCTCGTTGCTGGTGCCGATCCCGGCCGCTTCGAGACCGAGTTCGTAGATCAGGAAGGGCAAGAGCACGACCTGCGCGACGATCCCGACCAGCGCGGGCCAGGGCATGAACGGCACCGTGAAGGTGCGCTCCAGGTCCGGGTGGGTGGTCCGCATCCGTATCAGCGCCCAGTTGACCTGGACGAAGAGCAGGATGAACATGATGTCGGCCGAGGCCGCGACGCTCTCGATCGGGAGCGTGACCGACATCGCCACGATCAGCACCGTCGAGAGCAGGATGGCGATGTGGGGCGTGCGGCGCTCGGGGTGGATCCGCTCGAAGAACGCGGGGAGTTCCCGATTCCGTCCCATCGCGAACGACACCCGGCTCGACGAGTAGACGGTTGCGTTGAGCGCGCTCGACGTCGCCGCGATACCAGCGACGAGCAGGAGGAGCGCGCCGTAGGGCATGAACTGGTTGGCCGCCTCGACGATCCCCAGCTCCCCGAGGCCGCCGAGCGCCTGCCACGTCGGCGTGCCCGCGCTCACGCCCGCCATTCCCGCGATCTCCCGGGTGACGTCGATCCCGCCGATCACGACGAAGGCCACGAGGACGTAGATCGGGACGACGACCGCGAGCGAGTAGAACACCGCCTTCGGGACGTTCTTGCCGGGCTCTTTGACCTCCTCGCCGGACTGGACGATGATCTCGTAGCCCTCGAACGCGATGTAGGTGAAGCCCATCGCGCCGATGATCCCGAACACGCCGCCCGGTGCGAACGAGGGATTCGAGAGGAACTTCGCGGGCCAGTCGGGATTCGTGAAGGTGGCGTACGCACCGAAGACGATAAACAGCGCGAGGATGACGAGCTTGACCACCACGACCACCACCTCGGCGCGGCCCGTCTCCTCGGCTCCGCGGTAGTTGATGTAGCCGAAGCCGACCGCCATCAGCGCCGCCAGCAGGCGCTCGGCCAGCGAGTGGGTCAGGAAGCCGAAGAACACGAAGTCCTCGGTGAGCGGCGTCACGGTGACCAGGAACTCCGTGAAGTAGGTCCCGAAGGTTACGGCGTAGAGCGCGCACGCGACGGCGTGGGCGAACCAGCTCATCCATCCGGCGTAGAAGCCGTTGGGTTCGACGAGCGACTCCTCGACCCAGAGGTAGCCGCCGCCGGCCTCGGGGAACGCGCCACCGAGTTCGGCGTAGGACATCGCGGTGAACAGCGCCACGAACCCGTTGATCAGGAACGCCACCGTGAGCGCGGGCCCCGCGATCCCGGCGGCGAAGCCGGTGAGCGCGAAGATGCCCGCCCCGATCATCGCCCCGACCCCGATGAACGTGATGTCCGCGAGGCCCATGTCCCGCGAGAGCTCGGTCGCGACGCCGGCGTCGTCCCGCCCGTCCGCACTGGTTTCCGTCGGTCCTGTCATGAGGTATGTCCGGTTGAGAATCCGTCGGCTATCGGCCGGTTCGAGAGCCGTTGGTGGGTCGCCCTATTCGGACGCGTCGCCGACGACCCACCGCTCGTAGATCGATTTGCTACCGGTGTCGTCCCGCGCCATCAACACGGCGTTCTCGGTGCGCTGGTTCACCGAGTCCGGGACCGTGCCGAAGACGAACTGTGCGAGGAGGCCGCCGGTGGGCGAGCCGAGCACAGTCAGGTCGTAGGCGTCGGAGCGGCTGATGATGGTCTCCCCGACGTTCTCGACGGCTTCGACCGTGGCCTCGACCCGCTCGACGTCCGCCAGCGCCCGTTCGGCCGCCTCGACGATCCGGGTTCCCTCCTCGTGATCCTCGTCGCTCGCGTCCTCGGGCATGAAGTGGATCGCATCGATACGGGCGTCGGTATCGAGTGCGAGCGCGCGTGCCGCCTGCGCGGCCAGCCCCGAGTGCGGCCCGCCGCTGACCGCGAGGAGGACCGTCTCGACCGGCGTTTCGTCGGCGGCCTGCTTCTCGACGAACACCTCACACTCCGCGCGCGCGACGACCCGTTCGGCCACGTCGCCGGTGAGGAGTCGGCGGCGCTGTGATTGCCCGCCCCGGATGGCGAGCGACACGCCGTCACACTCGTAGGCCTCGACCGCGTTGAGCACCGAATCCGACTCCCGATGGGTCAGATGCACACGACCGGTCACCGGGACGCCGGTTCGCTCGACGGTCTCGACGAACCGCTCGGCCGTCTCACGCGCCGCGACCAGTTTCGGCTCGTCGGCCGCGACCGCATCGAGCGGGGTCTGACGCGCGAAGTTCACGATCGAACACACCACGAGCCCGCCGTCGCGTTCGCGCGCGATGGCCGTCGCGGTCCGGAGACGTCGCTCCGCGTCCGCCGGCATCGTTTCGCCGGCGACCGGGAGCAGGAGCCGGTAGCGGCCCTCCGGGAGGGCGTCCCCGACCCGCTCCGTTCCCGACCGGTGTCCACCATCGGTTGCGAACATACCCACGTAGAGTTGTCGCAACAGCATAAACCAAGCGCCGGGATTGTTCTTGGAGCAATATACATCCGATAAATTCAGTATCGGCGTACCGGAGTGAGGGGATCACCGTGTTGCCGTCGACTTCGTACCGGTGTTCTCACGCGAGGCGTCGACGACCCCCGCTCGCCCTAGAGCCGACACGACGGCCCGAGCCGTCTCAGCGCCAGCGCAGTATCTCGCGGAGGCGCGAGGTGATATCGAGGTTGCGCTTTGCGAGGATCACCGTGCTCTCGGCGCGCTCGCCAACGCGTTCGGGGATCGCGCCGAACACCACGCGCTGGAGGAGGCCCTCCCGGGTCGCGCCGATGATCGTGAGGTCGTGGTTCGACGACTCGTCGGTGATCGCCCCGACGATATCGTCGCCCTCGACGACCGTCGCACCGGCGTCGATCGCCTCGAAGTCGGCCAGCGCCGCTTCGAGCACCGACTCGGCATCCGCCCGGTCGGCCTCCTCGTCGTCCGGATCCACGACGCGAAGGAGTTCGACGTGCGCGTCGGTCACGCGGGCTATCGACCGGGCGACCTCGGCCGCGAGGTCGGCGTGCGGGCCGCCCGCGGTCGGGAGGAGGATCGACCCGACGGTGGGCGCGCTTCCGGGGTCGATCCGCTCGACCAGTACGTCGCAGTCGGCCTCCTGAACGACGGTGTCGACGGTGCTCCCGAGGACGACGTCGCGCCGGCGGGCACGCCAGCCACCCCAGCCCATCAGGACCGCGTCGCTACCGTACTGTTCGATGGTGTTGAGGATCGCGCGGTCGACCTGGTGGCTGATCCGCACCGTGCCGCTGACCGGGACGTCCGCGCCCTCGCCGCCGTCGGCCATCGCCATCGCCTGGTTGAGCACCTCGCGGCGCTCGTCGGTGTACTGCTGGCCCGACGCAAGCGGGGTCTGTTCGGGGAGGTTCACCACCGAGAGCACCATCACCTCGCCGTTGCGGTCGCGCGCGATGTCGGTCGCGGTCCGCATCAGGCGCTCGACGTTCTCGGGGTTCGCGATCGGCACTACGATCTGGTAGTCGCGGTCGCGGCCCGAGGGGTTCTGCTCGGCGACCGCGGTGGGGGTCTCGCGCTCGATCTCCTCGGTCGAGGGCGCACGACCCTTCCAGGCGAACCAGAAGGCGATCCCGATCGCTTCCGCGGCGAGGCCGAGCGCGATGGTTTCGAAACCGAGACTGACCACGAGGCCAACGTTGGCGAGCACGGCGAGGATCGGAACGTACGGCACCAGCGGCACGCGGAAGCCGCGTTCGAGGTCCTCGAACTTCCGGCGCGAGAAGATCACCGCGACGTTGACGGTCGAGAACCCGAGCAGGAGGAGGAAGTTCGCGACCCCGGTGATGCTCTCGAGCCCCAGATGAATCCCGAACAGCGGGAGGTCGGCGAACAGACCGAACAGCGGGTGCTCGCCGCCGGCACCCGGCACCTCGCCGAAGAAGACGCTGAAGATCAGGATGAAGGTGAAGATGAACCCGCCGGTGAGGATGGTCGCCTTGTACGGCGTGCCGTACTCGGGGTGGAGGTCCTCGAACTGGCTCGGGAGGTGGTTGCGCCGCGCGAGCGCGAGCTTGACTCGCGAACCCGCCAGTACTGTGGCGTTCGCCGCGCTCAGCATGGAGAACAGTGCGCCCACGATGATGACGTAAAAGCCGATGTTCCCCAGATAGTACTGGGCGGCGAGCGCCATCGAGACCTCGCCGTTGTTGGCGACGTACTGGGTCGGCGAGAGACCGCCGAGGTCGGTGTTCTGGGAGAGGAAGGTGAGGAACTGCTGGTCGTTGATCGCGATCACGATCACCAACACGACGAGGGCGTAGAGCACCGTCACGAAGCCCATACTGATGTAGATCGCCCGCGGGATGGTGGTACCGGGTTTCTTGATCTCGTCGGCGTTGGTGGCGATCGCCGAAAAGCCGATGAAGGTGATGAAGACCAGCGCGCTGGTGGCACCGATCTCGACGACGTTCCCGATGTTCTGGGCGAACGAGGTCGCGACGACGTCGGTGCTGAACGAGCGGAGGCCGCCGTAGAGGAAGAGGAGGAGGAGCAGGATCTTCGCGGCGGTGACGACGATCTGGAACTGGCTCGACTCCTCGCTCCCGCGGCTGTTGATGAACACGAGGAGCCCGAGGACGAGGAGCCCGGGGATCCAGTAGGGGATCCACTGGGGGATGCCCAGAACGGGGTAGATGAATCGATAGAACCAATCGGAGAAGGAGGCGAGGTAGAAGGCCGCGCTCGCGGGATAGCCCACGATCATGGTCCAGCCCATGATGTACGTCAAATTGCTCTTGAAGGTCTCGGAGACGTACATGTAGCCGCCGCCCGACTCGAAGTAGATCGAGGAGAACTCGGCGTAGGCGGCGGCGGTGAAGGCCGCGACGAGCGCCGCGAGCACGAACGAGACGATCGCGACGGTCCCGACGTTCGCGACCGCGAGCCCCGAGAGCACGAAGATACCGGCCGCGATCATCGTCCCGATACCGATCGCGAGCGCACCGAGCAGCCCGATGTTCCGGTCGAGCTCCTCGCCGATCTCCCCGCCGCCCGCCTCCGATGTACCCTCAGCCATTGTGCGTGGGATGGCTGCAGTTTATAAAAAGGCTGATGTTCGTCTCGACCGTCCGAGCACGGCTTCAGTCCTCGAACTCGGTGCGCTCGACGCCGGCGGGAGCGCGGTCGCCGTCGCTACCGGCCGTCCGATAGGCCGCCCGATACCGGGCGAGCTTTCGAAAGAGGAAGTAGCCGAAGAAGCCGTCGTAGACCACCACGAACCCGAGCAGTGCGAGGAAGTACGGGACGTCGAGGAGCCCGGCGACGATGCCGGGGACGAACGAGAGGGTGTTGTAGGTGGCGTGGATGAACACCGCGATCAGGAGACCCTTGACGACGATCGGTCCCGCCCGGTCAGGGTTGAACTTCGCGAGCCCTAGGTAGTAGCCCGAGAACGCGGCGTAGATCACGTGGCCCGGGCCGGCGATCGCCCGAACCGGCGTGATCCCGCCGCCCGCACCCAGCAGGTTGCTCGCGACCGGCGTCCCGACCGCGTTCGTGATGTAGAGCGCGTTCTCGATCGTGGCGAAGCCGAGGCCCGCGACCGCACCGTAGACCGCCCCGTCGATCACGGCGTCGAACCGCGCGCTCCGAAAGGCGTAGAGGCGAACCGCGAGCCACTTCACCGTCTCCTCGATCGGCCCGACCACGAGGTAGTAAAACCAGATCGGACCGACCAGCGGGATGACCGCGAGATACCGCCTCCCGACGCCGTTGACGACCGCCGCGAACCCCGCGAACAGGACCCCGAGCGCGAACGTCGCCGCGAGCAGCGAGACGGGTTCGGTGGTGATGTCGCTTCGCCAGACGAACACCACCAGCGCGAGCGCGGGCACGACCGACAGCAGCGTGAAGCCGGTGACGACCGGATTGGATATCTGCGAGAGGCTGCTGGACCGGACGAACTGAACGAGCAACAACACCGCGACGAGGAGGAGTATCGCACGCGCGGTCGCGCTCAGGAAGCGATAGACGAAGACTGCGACCCGGTCGAGCGGCGAGCGCACGTCCCACGTCGCGATGTCGTAGAGGTCGCGCGACCCATCGGCGCTCGATTGCACCGGGTCCCTACGGCTGGCCATACACCCGTGATGGCACCCGGCGTCTAACCGTTTCCCCTCGCCCTTCGATTCCCTTTCGAATGTCCGTCGCGACGGCCGCGCTTCGCGTCAGGCCCGTTCGCTCTCGACGTAGCGGATCCTGACGTCGAACGAGCTGACGTTGTGCGACTGGTCGAACGGGAGTGTGGTCGGTTGGACGGTTTCGTTGATCCGCTGCTGGAGGGGCTTCGCGAAGTTCGGGTCCTCGCTCCCGGTCGGCCGACTCAGGGTCACGGTGACGCTGGTGGGCTCTCGCGGCGGGATCGGGTCGTCGTACTCGAACTCGGAGTTGACCAGCACGAGGTCCTCGTAGGGCTGCTGGTTGAGGAGACCGTTGATCTCGCCGCGGACCTCCTCCTCGAACGTCGCGGTTCGATAGGAGTCGTAGGTGACGAGCCCGAGAAACGCCGACAGCACGAGGACCGCGGCGACGAGCGCCCCGACGCGTTTCCGGGTCGCGCTCTGGGCGGCGTCCGCCTGGAACCAGTGGTCGGGTCGATATCCCATATACCAGAGCACGACGAGGGCGCTGAGGTTGATCGAGAGGGTGTTGATGAGCACGATCACGGTCGCGCTGAGCACGGGGCTCGGCAGTCCCCAGGCGATCCCGATACCGATCACCCCGAGGGGCGGCACGAGCGCCGCGGCGATCATCACGCCGACGAGCGCGGCCGAGACGCCGGTCGCGAGGCTCACGCCACCCGCGACGCCCGCACCGAGGGCCACCACGAGCGCGAGCAGTCCCGGCGACGTTCGAATGCTCACCTGTTGGATCGAGAGGACGTCCGTCCCGGGCGGGGCGAGGTTCGTCGCCCGCACGAACGCGGCGAACAGCGTCGCAGCGACGACGGCCACGACGAGACCGACCACCTGGAGCTTGACCCCGCGACGGAACATCTCGTGGTCGTCGACGACGGTGCCGACCGAGGTGGCCATCGCCGGCCCGATCAGCGGGGCGATGACCATCGAGCCGACGATGATCGCCGCGTCGTTGAGGAGGAGCCCGGCCGTGGCGACGAGCGCGCTCACGACGGTCATCACCAGGAACGGACCGACGTTGGGAGCGAGCTCCTGGGCACGGCTGTGGATCTCCTCGCGCGCGATGCGCTCGTCGCTCTCGCCGTCCTCCTCGTATCGTTCCTCCAACTCGTCGAACCGCCGGGAGATCACGGTTTCGGCGTCGAGCACGATGGTGTAGGCGTCGTCGTCGATACCCGTGTTTCGGAGCCGGTCGAGAACGGGCTCGACCGCCTCCGTCGGCAGTGGGAAGTGGACCACGCCGGTGAACTCCCGGCCGCTGGTCTCCTCGGTGAGCACGTAGTCGATACCCTCGTCGTCGAGTTCCGCCAGGACGGTCTCGCGTTTGCCCGCCGGGATCGTCACCTGGACGAGTCGCACATCCGTCCGTCTCGGCGGGTCGACAAATACCCCCCGATCGCACGGAGCCGACGGGGATTTACCCGCCGGCGGTCGAGACCCGGTATGTTCGAGGGACGACCCGACCGGAGCGCCGAAGTGGTCTTCTGCGGCCGTTCGAACGTCGGGAAGTCCACGATCCTCCGCGAGCTCACGGGGCACGACTTCACGACCGGGAAGAAACCGGGCGTCACGCGCTCACCCGGCCACTACGACTGGGTCTCCGAGGACTTCGTGCTCACCGACCTCCCCGGCTTCGGGTTCATGTCGGGGGTCCCCGAGGAGGTCCGCGAGACGATCAAGACCGACGTCGTCCACTACATCGAGGACCACGCCGACGAGATCCTCGTGGGCGTGCTCGTCCTCGACGGCAAGAGCGCCGTCGACATCATCGACCGCCACGCCGACCGCGGCGAGGTCCCCCACGACGTCGAACTCTTCCACTTCCTCCAGGACGTCGGGATCCCGACCGTGGTCGCCGTCAACAAGATGGACAAGGTCGACGACCACGACGAACGCCTGAACGCGGTCTGCGACCGATTGGGGCTTCCCTCGCCGTGGCAGCAGTGGCAGGACACCGTCGCCCCCGTCACCGCGAAACGCGGTTCGATCACGCCGCTCACCGAGGCGGTCCGCACCCACCTCCACGACCAGCGCCGCGACGACCTGCTGAAGTTCTTCTAGAACCCACCTTTTGCTGCGCTCAGTCGCTTCGCTCCTTCGCTGGCAAAATGTGGATCAAAAGCGCGTCGGGTTCCCGATGGTCACCCTCGCGCCCGCTCGTTCGCCTTCGGCTCACTCGCGGTGCGACCACTATCACCTCCGCGACCGCAACCGCCCTGCACAGCATCGCACCGCCGAAGCCCTCGCCGCGCTCACTCCGTTCGCGCGACTCGCCCTTCATCCACCAGGCTCCGCATTGCCGCCACCGCCGAACCACACAACACCGCACTACGGCGACCGCACCGCACAGCCGCCGCACCGCGGCCGCACCGGCTGGCGGAAAGCCTGATACCACCGGCCCGCGAAGGCCGCCCATGAGCACGCGCGCGTGGGGCGACATGATCGCCGGCGACCGGATGGCGGTCGACCGCGAGTTCGAAGGCGAGATCGAAGAGTCCGAGTTCAACCGCCAGCAGTGGGGCCTCATCATGACCGCCGTCGAGTTCGAGATCGAGAACCCCGACGACCCCGACCGGGCACGGCTCGTCGCGAACACGGACAAACTCGGACACGTGATGGGCGAACTCGACAACCTCGACTCGCCGAACGCGATGGGCGGCGGTAGCGGGAACGGAAACGGCGGGTCGGGCGGCGGGGTCGTGGACTCGATCAAACGTTCGCTCGGGTTCGGCGGCGGTGGCGGGAACGGCGGGCGGCGCGCGGCGGCGGCGGACCTCACCGAGCGCTACGCCGAGCAGCTCCAGGCCCACCTCGAAAACAACGGCAAGTGGGAGCGCGTTCGAACGACCGCCGCGAACTAGGGACTGCCGCCGCGGAACAGGGTCCGCTCCTCGGTCTCGTAGATGTTGATGAGTTCGGTGACGATCTCGTCGTAGCTCTCCTCCTCCACCGCGAGGCGGTCGAGGCGGTCGACGGTCTCCTCGTCGAGTTCGATCTCGGGCATATCCGGGCCATCGAGCGCGACCGGCTTAACCCCGACGGTCAGAGCCGGTCGAGCAGCGCGCGCTCGACGTCCTCGGTGGTGGCCTCGCCACCCAAGTCGGGCGTTCGCGGCCCGTCGGCGAGCACCTCCAACACCGCCTGACGAACCCGTTCGGCGGCCTCGTCGTGGCCCAAAAATTCACAGCACATCGCGGCGCTCGATACCGTCGCGACGGGGTTCGCGACCCCCTCGCCCGCGATGTCGGGTGCGGTGCCGTGAACCGGCTCGAACAGCGCGCGCTCCTCGCCGATGTTCGCCGAGGGAAGGAGCCCGAGCCCGCCGACCAACCCAGCGGCGAGGTCCGAGAGCACGTCGCCCGCGAGGTTCGGACACACCACGACGTCGTACTGGGCGGGATCGAGACAGACCTGCGTCGCGAAGGCGTCCATCAACACCTCCTCGGTCGGCACCCCGCGCTCCTCGGCGACGTCGAGCACCGCTTCGCGGAACCGACCGTCCGTCTCGCGCATCACGTTCGCCTTGTGCGCCACGGTGAATCCTTCACCCTCGACGTACTCACAGGCGAACTCGGCCAGCCGGCGCGAGGCCGAATCGGTGACGACCCGCGTCAGCGTCGAGAGGTCCTCGGAGAGTCGGTCCTCGTGGCCCGCGTAGACGCCCTCGGTGTTCTCGCGCAGGAAGACGATATCCGTCTCGGGCCGGAGCGCGTCGACCCCCGGATACGCCCGCGCCGGCCGGACGTTCACGAACGACTCGACCGTCGACCGGAGCGGGAGGATGACGTCGGCGGCGGTCTCGCCCGCCGCGCCGAACAGCGTCGCGTCGCTCTCCGCGACCGCCTGCCGGGTCTCGGCGGGCAGCGCCTCGCCGGTTTCCTCGTAGACCGCATCGCCCGCGTCGTACTCCTCGAACTCGAAGTCCCCCACCGTATCGAGTACGGAGATGGCGACCGGGACGACCTCCCGACCGATGCCGTCGCCCGGGATCACGGTGATGGTCTCAGTCATCGTCGGCGAGGTAGGGTAAGGAGTTCGCGGTGTCGGCCACGGCACCCGAATTGGACTTCATCAGCGCCGTGGTGTCCCAGACGCCGTCGACGAGCGCCCGCCGCTGGGCGTCCTCGACGGTGACGGCGACTTCCTCGTCGCCGTAGCGAACGACTTCGTTCGCCACGTCGATGTCGATCTCGCCGTCGGGGTTCGTGTCGATCCAGTCCTGAATCGCCGTGACGGTTTCGTGGTCCGCCGTCACCGTCGGGATCCCGAGCGCGAGGCAGTTGCCCGCGAAGATCTCCGCGAAGCTCTCGCCGATCAGCGCGTCGATCCCCCAGCGCATCAGCGCCTGCGGGGCGTGTTCGCGCGAGGAGCCACAGCCGAAGTTGGCGTTCACGGCCATGATCGAGGCGTCGCGGAAGCGGTCCTCGTTCATCGGGTGGTCCTTCTCCTCGTCGTCGTCGTCGAAACGCTGGTCGAAGAAGGCGAACTGGCCGAGACCGTCGAAGGTGACGACCTTCATGAACCGCGCCGGGATGACCTGGTCGGTGTCGATGTCGTTGCCCCGAATGGGGATACCGGTTCCCGAAACACGTTCGACAGTATCGACCGTGACTTCGTCGGCGGAACTCATCGCACCGCCACCTCCGGGAGTTCACGGACGTCGGTCACTTCGCCGGTGACCGCCGCCGCCGCGACCATCACGGGACTCATCAACACCGTCCGCCCTTCCTTCGAGCCTTGCCGGCCCACGAAGTTCCGGTTCGAGGAACTCGCGCAGGCTTCGTCGCCTTCTAGTTGATCTTCGTTCATCCCGAGACACATCGAACAGCCCGCCCCGCGCCAGTCGAAGCCCGCCTCGGTGAACACCTCGTCCAGTCCTTCGTCCTCGGCGGCGGCCTTCACCCGTTCGCTGCCGGGGACGACCATCGCGCGCACGCTGGAATCGACCTCGCGACCCTCGACGACCTCGGCGGCGTCGCGGAGGTCGGGCAGGCGCGCGTTGGTACACGACCCCAGAAAGGCCACGTCGACGTCGTAGCCCTGCATGGTCTCGCCGGGCGTGACCCGCATGTGTTCTTGGGACCGTCGTGCGGTGTCCTGTTTGTCCTCGGGGAGGTCCTCGGGTTCGGGGATCGGTTCGGAGATACCGATGCCCTGACCCGGCGTCGTTCCCCACGTCACCACGGGTTCGATCTCGTCGCCGTCGATCGTCACCACGTCGTCGTATTCGGCATCGGAATCCGAGCGGATCGACTCCCAGTACTCCTTTCGGCGCTCGAATTCCTCGGGATCGCCGCCGGGCTTTGCTCGGCTGCCCGAGGGACTGCGTCCCTCGCTGTCCGCGAACGCGTCCGTCTCGCGGAGCCAGTCGTAGGTGGTCTCGTCGGGGTTGACGTAGCCCGCGCGCGCGCCGCCCTCGATCGACATGTTGCAGATCGACATTCTGCCTTCCATCCCGAGGCTCTCGATGGCCGAGCCGCCGTACTCGTAGACGTAGCCGACACCGCCCTCGACGCCGAGCTTTCGGATGATCGTGAGGATGACGTCCTTCGCGCCGACGTGGGAACCGAGTTCGCCCGTGACCTCGATCTTCCGGACTTCTTTCTTCTCCATCGCGATCGTCTGGGTCGCGAGCACGTCCCGGATCTGAGAGGTGCCGATGCCGAACGCGAGCGCGCCGAACGCGCCGTGGGTCGAGGTGTGCGAGTCGCCGCAGACCACGGTCATTCCGGGCTGGGTGAGTCCCTGCTCCGGGCCGATGACGTGGACGATGCCCTGGTTTCCGCTCCCGGGGTCGTCGAAGACGATCCCCGAGTCGCGGACGTTCCGTTCCAGTTCGCTCATCATCTCCTCGGCGGCGTCGTCGCCGAACGGCCGTGACTGGTCGGCGGTCGGCACGATGTGGTCGACCGTCGCGTGCGTGAGTTCGGGATAGGCGACTTCGAGGTCGCGTTCGCCGAGCATCCCGAACGCCTGCGGGCTGGTGACCTCGTGGATGAGGTGGAGGCCGACGAAGAGCTGCGTCTGTCCGGTCGGGAGTTCCGTGACGGCGTGTTCGTCCCAGACCTTGTCGTAGAGGGTTCCCCGACTCATCGATCGCCGTCGCGGCCCTCCCGACCACGCTCGAACACCCGGTTCGCGTCGGCGTCGTTCGGCGGCTCGTGGTCGACGTCCTTCATCCGTACTGCCTCGTCCTCGTCGGCGTCCGTCTCTTCGGCCTCGTCCACGTCGGCCTCGCGCCCGCCGTCGGCCGCGACGACCGGGCCGCGGGCGAACACGACCTGGTCGCCGAACGGCCGGTCGGTGTCGGGGTGGGTGTGGTCGACGCTCTTCATCGCTCGGTTCGGTGTCTCGTTTCGGTTTGACTCGTTGCTCATACCTGTACTCGCTCCTCTTCGGTTTCGTCCGCGGTCTCGTCAGGCTCCTCGGCCCACGCGAACAGCCCGCGGAGCCGTTCGCCGACCGCCTCGATCTCGTGGTTCTTCTCCGCGTTCCGCAGCTGGTTGTAGGAGGGCCGGTTGGCCTGGTTCTCGGTGATCCACTCGCGCGCGAACTCGCCCTGCTGGACCTGTTCGAGCACCGTCTCCATGTTCTCGCGGGCGTGGTCGTCGACCACGACGTCGCCGCGGGTCAATCCGCCGAATTCGGCGGTGTCGCTCACCGAGTCCCACATCCCGCCGAGCCCACCCTCGTACATCAGGTCGACGATGAGCTTCATCTCGTTGAGGCACTCGAAGTAGGCCATCTCGGGCGAGTAGCCCGCGTCCACGAGGGTCTCATAGCCCATCTTGATGAGCTCGGTGACGCCACCGCAGAGCACCGCCTGCTCGCCGAACAGGTCGGTCTCGGTCTCCTCGCGGAACGAGGTCTCGATCACACCTGCACGAGTGCAGCCGATGGCCTGACCGTAGGCCAGCGCCTCGTCCCACGCCTCGCCGGTCGAGTCGCGGTAGACCGCGAGCAGTCCGGGGGTTCCCTCGCCGCGCTCGTAGTCCCGGCGGACGATGTGGCCGGGGCCCTTCGGCGCGATCATGGTGACGTCGACCCCCTCGTCGGGTTCGATCTGGCCGAAGTGGATGTTGAAGCCGTGGGCGAACTGGAGGGTGTCGCCCTCGTCGAGCTCACCCCTGATCTGCTCGTAGAGGTCGGGCTGGACGGTGTCCGGCACGAGCACCGACACGATGTCGGCCTGGGCGGCGGCGTCCACCGGGGTGGTCACGTCGAGGCCGTCCTCGCGGGCGGCGTCGCGCGAACTCGACCCCTCGCGGAGGCCCACCACCACGTCGACCCCGCTGTCGTCGAGGTTCTGGGCGTGGGCGTGGCCCTGTGAGCCATAGCCCATTACGGCTACGGTCTTGCCGTCGAGTGCGGTGCTGTCGGCGTCGTCGTCGTCGTAGATGGTCGCGTTCTCAGTCATCGTTGGTTTCGGGTTGGGTCTGCATTCGTTCGTAGCGTTCCTCCTCGGCGTAGGTGGTCCACTCGCCGCCGCGCGCGAGCGCGGTCTGGCCCGTGCGGGCGAGTTCGCGGACCCCGAACTGCTGGTAGGCGTCGACCGCGTCGTCGACCGTCTGCTCGTCGCCGGTGATCTCGATCGTGATGGTGTCCCGGCCGGCGTGGAGCGTCGTACCGCCGTACATCTCGGTGACGGCGTGGACCTTGTCGGGCTCGTCGCCGTGGACCTTCAACACCACCAGCTCGCGACCCACGGCGTCGTCGCCGAGCTCGCGCACCGAGATCACGTTGACCAGCTTCGCGAGCTGGGTCTCGACCTGGCGGATGCCGGGTTCGGACTCCTCGATCACGACCGTCACCCGCGAGGTCTCGGGGTTCGTGGTGGTGCCCACAGTCAGTGATTCGATGTTGAACTGCCGGCGCGAGACCAGCCCCGAGATCTTCGCCAGCACGCCGGGTTCGTTCTTCACCAGCGCCGAGAGGACCGTACGGCGCGTGTCGGGTTCGGCCTCGGTCTCGGGGTCGATCCGGATCCCCTGACCGTTGCGCCGACCCGTGGGATGGGGGCGCTCCTCGGGCGCGGGTCCCTGCAGACCCTCCCTCATAGCTGCTCCTCCGCCAGAACGAACTGGCCGTTCGCCCCGCCGCTCGGGACCATCGGGTAGACGTTCTCGTCGGGGTCGATCTGGGCGTCGACGATCGAAGGTCCGTCGTAGGCGAGCGCCTCCTCGATGGTCTCCTCGACCTCGTCGTAGCCCTCCATCCGGAAGCCGCGCGCGCCGAACGCCTCGGCGAGCGTGGCGAAGTCGGGCATCCAGGGGTACTCCGAGGCCATCCGTCGGCCCTCGAAGAAGCCGTCCTGCCACTGGCGCACCATCCCGATGCCCTCGTTGTTGAGCACGAAGACGGTGATGTCGAGGTTCTCGCGCACCGCGACCGCGAGCTCCTGGAGCGTCATCAGGAAGGAGCCGTCGCCGTCGAAACAGACCACCGACTGGTCGTCGTCGACGGCTTCGCCGTCTGCTCGTTGCTTCTTCGAAGCAACGGCGTCGGCGGCGACCCGCGCGCCGATCGCGGCGGGCAGCCCGTAGCCCATCGTCCCGAGACCGTGTGAGGAGACCCACGTCCGCGGCTGGGTGTAGGTCCAGTACTGGCAGGCCCACATCTGGTGCTGGCCGACGCCGGTGGTCACGACGGTGTCGTCGGCCGTCGCTTCGTCCACCGCCTCGACCACGAACTGGGGCTTCAGCGGGGCGTCGTCCGGCGCGACGTAGTCCATCGGGTAGTCCTCTTTCCACCCTCGGCACTGCTCGCGCCACTCCGCGAACCGTTCGCCGGTGGCCGCCATGTCCGCCGCCCGCTCCTCGGCGAGCGCCTCGCCAACCTGTTCGATGACGGTGCCGGCGTCGCCCAGCAGGGGGTGGTCGGCGTGGATGTTCTTCGAGATCTCGGCGGCGTCGATGTCGGCGTGGATGACCTGTGCTTCGGGCGCGAAGGTCTCGACGCCACCCGTGAGGCGGTCGTCGAAGCGCGTCCCGACCGCGAACAGCACGTCACAGTGGGTGATCGCCATGTTAGCGTAGCCGGTGCCGTGCATCCCCGCCATCTCCAGGGCGAGGTCGTGGTCCTCGGGGAACGCGCCGATCGCGGGCATCGTCGTCACCACCGGGATGCCGTACTCGGTGGCGAACTCGTAGAGCTCCGCGCTCGCCTCGCCCTTGATGACGCCGCCGCCCGCGAGGATCACGGGTTTGTCCGCGCGTGCGAGCACGCCCGCCGCTTCCTCGACTGCACTTTCGTCGGCGGCTTCGGGCGGGTTGTACGTATCGGGCGTTCGACCCTCGTCGGGTTCGGTCTCCGTGGGACCCGTCGTGATGTCCTTCGGGAGGTCGACCAGCGTCGGGCCCTGTCGGCCCGCGCCGGCGAGCGCGAACGCCTCGCCGACCGTGTCGCCGATCGAGTCGGCGGAGTCCGCGAAGTAGTTCTCCTTCGTGACCGGCGCGGTCACGCCCGTCGTGTCCGTCTCCTGGAAGGCATCGCTGCCGACCATCTCCGATGGAACCTGCCCGGTGAGCGCGATCATCGGGTCCGAGTCCATCGAGGCGTCGGCGATCCCGGTCACGAGGTTCGTCGCGCCGGGTCCCGAGGTCGCGAGACACACACCGGGTTCGCCCGAGACGATCCCGAAGGCGTCGGCGGCGTGGGCCGCGCCCTGCTCGTGGGCCATCGTCACGTGCCTGAGGTCGGCGTCGTAGAGCGCGTCGTAGACCGGCATGATCGCGCCACCCTGGACCCCGAAGAGCTGTTCGACGCCCGCGCGTTCGAGCGCCCGAACGACCGACTCCGCGCCGGTCGTCACGGGAGATCGTGACTCCTCGTCGGTCCGGTCGGCGGCTGCCGGTTCCGGTTCGGCCTCGTCCGCCGCGCGCTGGGGCGGCTGGCCTTCACTCACGATTCATCCCCCCGTTCGAAGCGGGGTTCGGTAGTCGATACCTCGGTGCGGTCGGTCGCTGTGTGGGCTGCGGGTTTCGGTCTGTCATGTGGTCGGTGGGTGTCGCGGGTGCTGGTCGCTGTGTGGTCGATTCGGGGGTCGGGGGAAGGAGGTGCGTAGGGGTTATACCCCTACAATAATCGACTCGCGAACACCCGCCGCGTCGCTCGGGACTCGCGTGCCCTGAGCGGCCGTCGGTCGGGTCGTCATACCCGGTCCATTCGGTCGGACGGTAATAACCCTTCCGTGGCGTGCAAACGTTGCACGAACCTCTGGGCGGATCCGAGACGTGCGACTCACGGGTGGGGGCGTTCGGGGCGGGCATGGGTCAGGCGTTGACCTCCGCTCCCTCGCTCTCGTGGTCGATGCCGACCTCGCGGGCGAAGCGTTCGAGCACGCTCATCGTGACCCGCTCCTTCTCGGCCCCGAAGTCCTTGACGCGGCGTGTACACTCGCGTACCTCGTCGTCGGTGGGCGCATAGCCCGCCTCGACCAGCCGCTCGCGTACCGAGTGGGTGCCGGTGTGTTTGCCGAGCACGAGCTCGCGGCTCGCACCCACCATCTCGGGGGTCATCACGCCCGGCTCGAACGTATCGGAGTTCTCGATCACGCCCGCGGCGTGGATCCCCGACTCGTGGCTGAAGGCGTTCTGCCCGACGACCGGTTTGTTGCCCGGCGTGTCGATGTCGCTCGCGGCCTCGACCAGCCGCGAGAGCTCCGTGATCCGCGCCGTGTCGATGCCGGTGTCGACGTCGTAGAGCGACTCGGCCGCCATGACGACCTCCTCGTAGGCGGCGTTGCCGGCGCGCTCGCCGATGCCGTTGACGCTGACCTGGGCCTGCGCCGCACCCGCCTCGAAGCCCGCGAGCGCGTTCGCGCTCGCCAGCCCGAAGTCGTCGTGGGTGTGGACGTCGACCCGCGCGTCGGCGTGGGCGCAGACGTCGGCGATCAGTTTCCCGAACCGGGTCGGGGTGGCGACCCCGCAGGTGTCGGGGATGTTGATCCAGTCCGCGCCCGCCGCCGACGTGGCCTCGATCACCTCGAAGAGGTACTCGGGGTCGGTGCGGGTCGCGTCCATCGGCGAGAACATCACCTCGACGCCCGCCTCGGCCGCGCGCTCGACCGCGTTCACCGACCGTTCCTGCATCTCCGCGCGGTCCGAGTGCATCGCGTCCTCGAGTTGGATGTCGCTCGTCGAGGCGAAGACGTGGACCATCTCGACGCCGGAGTCCAGCGCCGCCTCCACGTCCTTCTCTACTACTCGGGCCAGCCCGCAGGTGGTTACGTTGGTACTCTCGGCGATGTCGCGCACCGCCTCGAACTCCGCGTCGGAGTTCACAGGAAAACCCGCCTCGATGACGTGGGTTCCCATCTCGCCCAGCACCGCCGCTATCTCGCGCTTGTCGTCGTAGCTGAACGAGGTGCGTGGCGATTGCTCTCCGTCACGGAGCGTCGTGTCGAAAATCCGTGCGTCGTCGAACTCAGTCGTATCTCCCAGGGTGCCCTGGAAGAACTCGACCCGCCGGGGTGTCCGACGAAGCCTCCGTGTCCGCGTTGTGGTAAGCCATTGCAATCCTCACGAGGCCGATGTAGCATATAAGTCTGGCGTTCCGTAACGGGGTTCGTCCGAAAGCCGGCCGGGAAATCGAACGACCACGAACCGTGGGGGTGGAGACGGGCCGTCGAGTATCCGATACCAACCCTTTTGATCCGGGCCGTGCAGGCAGGACGCATGGAGAGCCGGATGCGAACGACGCACACACCCGAACCGAGCCGGGTGGCAGCGACATGAACGTTCTCGACGGCCTCGAACGCGTCGGGGAGCTCGCGAGCAGTTACTTCGTGGTCTGGATCCTGGTCTTCGCGGGCGCGGCGCTCGTCACCCCCGACTCGTTCACGTGGATCACGCCGTACATCACGCCGCTCCTGGGGATCATCATGCTCGGCATGGGGCTCACGCTCCGACCCGTGGATTTCGAGCGGATCGTCGAGCGGCCGCGCGACGTCGCCATCGGCGCGATAGCCCAGTGGGTCGTGATGCCGGTCGCGGCGTGGGCGCTCACGGTCGCCCTCTCCTTACCGCCCGCGCTCGCGGTCGGCGTGATACTCCTCGGGGCCGCCCCCGGCGGGACGGCCTCGAACGTGATGACCTACCTCGCCGACGGCGACGTGGCGCTCTCGGTGTCGATCACGACCGTGACGACGCTCGCCGCCCCGGTCGTGATGCCGGCGTGGGTGGTCGCGCTCGCGGGCGAACAGCTCCAGGTCACGTTCGCCGAGATGTTCTCGAGCATCGTCCAGGTAGTGTTGATCCCCGTCGTCGCGGGCTTCGTCCTCCGACTCGTCCTCGATCGCTACGCGCCGCGGGTCGCCGAGGCCGGCCTGAACGTCTTCCCGGCGGTGAGCGTGGTCGCCATCGTCGCCATCGTGGCCGCGGTGGTCGGCGCGAACGTCGAGAGCATCCTGACCGCCGGGGTCGTGGTCTTCGTCGCGGTGGTCGCGCACAACGCGGTCGGCCTCGGGGCCGGCTACGGCGTCGGGCGCGCGAGCGGCATGAGCGAGGCCCGCGTTCGGGCGTGTACCTTCGAGGTCGCCCTCCAGAACAGCGGGCTCGCGGTCGCGCTCGCGACGGCCTACTTCAGCCCGCTCGCCGCGCTCCCGCCCGCGCTGTTCAGCGTCTGGCACAACGTCTCGGGGCCCGCGGTCGCGACCTACTTCTCGCGCCGGTCGCGGGCCGCCCCGACGGACGCGACCCCGGCCGGCGACGACTGAAGGGAGGGTTTTTGCTTGCCGACGATGAGGGGCGGATATGAGCGATTTCGACCTGGACCTGCAGGCCATCGAAGGCGAGATCGACGAGGCGGACGGCGCGGCGACACGGGTCGTCCTCGGCGTGCTCGACGGTGGAACCCCGAAGTCCGACTGGGTCGCCGAGGTCGAGTCGGGCGGCGTGCTCGTGCTCGCGGTCGAGGGCAACCTCAACCGGCTCGCCGGCGGCTTCGCGCGCGACGTTCGCGAACTCGGTGGCGAACTCATCCACTTCCGACAGTTCCTGATCGTGACTCCGCCGGGCGTCAGCATCGATACCGACCGACTGGGGTAACTCGGCAACCCTGCCGTCCTCGCGATGCGGGGCGGACGGAACCATTATTCGGCCGTCGCGTGTATCCCGCCCATGGAATTTCGAGACCGGGTAGCGGAGGCGAGGGATACGGCCGCGACCACCGCCTCCGATGCCAGAGAGACCGTCTCCGAGAAGGCCGACGAGGCGAGGGGGAGGGCCTCCGACGCCACGGGAACGGCATCGACCGTGGTCTCGACGGCGACCGAAGCGGTTTCGAGGAGGGCCGACGACACCAGGGGACGGATCACGGCGAGGCTGCCCGACCGGGTGGTCGACGGTTCGGTCGTGAGCGAGCGGGTCGGGAACCGGCCGTCCGTCCACCGGTTGACGTCGGTGTCCTACGAACGATTCGCGCTGCCGGACGTCCACGTGCGGCCGGCTATCGAGCGGAGCGGTGGCAGGGCCGTCAACGCCGCGCGAGAGGCCAACCTCCGACGGGTGTTCCGGTTCGGGAAGGACGGCTTCGCGTACGGGAAGACGGTCGGCGACTACGTTCCCATCGTCGGCAGTTACCTCCCCTACGTCGGGTTCGCGACGGGTCTCGGGGTCGGCGTACTGGACGACATCGACGTCCTCACGGCCGACACGGTCGCCGAACTCTCCGCGTCGTTCTCGACCGCGCTAGAGGAGGTCGTTCGACGTGACGGCGAACCCACAGAGCGCCCGGTCACCGACGACGTCACCGATCCCGCGTACGAGGAGCGGGGATCGGACGGACCGCGGACGCTTCTGGAGATGGATTTCGAGGAGTTCGCCGGCAAGCGGTGACGACGGGACTCACACGAACGTCAGGGAATGGCCGTCCGGGTCGCGGACCCGGATCCCATCGCCGAGGCGCTCCGCCGACGTGACCGAACCCTCGACGGTTTCGAGCGCCGCTTCGGGGTCCGGATACCGAAACCCGCAGTCGACGTGGACGCCGCCGCGGGCGTCCGCCAGCCCCAACTGGGGTTCCCAGAGCTCGAGGTCGAAGCCGTCGCCACGGAGGCGAACCCGTCGGCGCTCGCTTCCGCGGTCCACCATCTCCATCCCGAGCGCGGTGTAGAAATCCTCGGCCCGATCGAGGTTCACGACTTCGAGCACGACCTCGAAGACGCCGACGACGCCGGAGCCCTCGCCGTCCGACTCGCCGAGTTCGACGCAGTTCCCGTCGAGGTCGTAGAAGTACAGCGAGCGCGCGTCGCCGAAGGCGTGTTCGTCGAGGTCGAACGTTCCGGCGAGTCGGTCGTACCACGCGTCGTACTCGGTCCGGGGAATCGAGAGCGCGTAGTGGGTGTGGAGGCCGCCGCGCGGCGGACCGGTGGGTCGGCGGAGCACGAGGTCGGTCTCGCCCGCCGCGAACGCGACCTCGGTGTCGGTTTCGCGGGCCACGTCGAGTCGGAGGTGGTCGCGGTAGAACGCTGTCGCGCGGTCCAGTCGCTTGACTTCGAGGGCGAGCCAGTCGAGCGCGGGCTGCATGGCCCCCGGACGGGTCGTGGGGGCATAACTCCCGCCACCGACGGCCTCATCCCACGCGCCCCCGAAAGGAGAGTCATGCCGATGAAAGGTTCCGGCCGAACGGGCTACGAGGAGATCGACCGGTTCGAGGGCGGCGTCGGCTGGCTCGCCTACCCGGACGAACGCATGGAACGCGCGAGCCACGCGCTCACGACCGACGAGGGCGTCTGGCTGGTCGACCCGGTGGACGCCGAGGGGCTCGACGACCTGCTCGCCGAGGAGGGCGAGGTCGCGGGGGTCGTACTCTTGCTCGACCGCCACGAGCGCGACGCCGCGGAGCTCGCGACCCGCCACGACGTCTCGGTCCACATTCCGTCGTGGATGGCGGGCGTCGCCGACGACATCGACGCCCCGGTCGAGCGGTTCTCCGGCGAACTCGGTGAAACGGGCTACCGTCTCCGGATGGTCGCGACGCCGCTCTGGCAGGAGGCACTGCTCTATCACGAGGACGAGGGAACGCTGGTGGTGGCCGAGGCGGTCGGTACCTCGGAGTACATGCGGACCGGTGACGAGCGCCTCGGGGTCCACCCGATGCTTCGCCTCCTGCCGCCCCGCCGGTCCTTTCGGGACCTCTCGCCCGACCGGGTCCTGCTCGGCCACGGGGCCGGCGTCCACGACCACGCGAGCGCGGCGCTCTCCGCGGCGCTCTCGGGGTCCCGTCGGCGCGCACCCGCGCTGTACGCGAAGGCCGCACGGCTGTTTCTCCCCGGATGACCGCGGGCGCGCCGCCCGCCGACGGTCGGACCGGCCGATGAGGACCGTCCACGCGACCCGCGGGCTGGTCGACGGGCTGCTCGACTTCGCGCGCGAGGCCGAACCCGAGGCGGTGACGATCCCGCTCGCGACCACGCCCGCGGGCGAGTTCGCGCCCGACCTCCCGCCGGAGACGCCCGTCTTCACGCACTTTTACTTCCCGGAGGCCGGCGGTGCGGTCTCGGCGGTGTTCGGGATGGACCTCGGGGTACCGGCCGGACAGACCCAGGGCCGGTTCGTCTCACATCCCCAGGGAAAGCTCGAACTCACCAAGGCCGACGACCTCCACGGGACGGTCTTCGTCGCGGTCGCGCCGTGGGAACGCGCGTCGCTCGCGGCCTTCGGGCGCGACGGGCGGAAGAAGTCGCTCGAACTCGTCGACGCCGAGCCACCCGAGGAGTTCGTGGACTACCCGAGGTAGCCCAGATCCCGGAGCTGGTCGGTTATCTCGTCGAACTCCGCCTCGGTGAGTTCGCCCTGTTGTTGGTGTTGGATCACGATGCTTCGGAGGAGGAAGCGAACGAGGTCGCTGGTGCTCGAAAAGCTGGTGCCCTCGATGGTCTCCTCGACCCGGTCGGCGAGGTCCTTCGGGATCGAGACGGTGGTGTAGTCGGTCATAGGGGAGGAAGTACAGTCCACCGGATAGTCGTTGTGCACTGGCCGGAGGGTTTTCCTCGCCCGAGCCGTACGGCAGGTATGGCCGCGCGCCCGCCCCAGGATGACCCCGCCGAACCCGACGCCATCACGTTCGGGATCGCCGCGCTCGACGGTCGCCTCGCCGAAGCCGACCTCACCTACCCGACGGACGCCGCGACGGTCGTCGAGACCCTCGGCGACCCCGAGATCCCCTGTGACCCCTCCGGTCAGACGGTCGCGCTCTCGACGGCGCTCGACGAGGCGGGTCCAACTCGATTCGAGGACGAGAACCGACTGCTCGACGCGCTCCACCCCGTCTTCGAGGAGCGCCGGCAGTCCGCGTCCACGGGGTTGCTGGCGCGGCTCCGGGCGCTGTTCTAGTCGCGTTCCGCGCCGACGCGTTCGGCTGGCGGGTCGGTCGAGGGGTCGCGCTTCGGTGACCGGTCCGGCTCGTCGGCCGATTCGACCCGCTCCACCGGACCGCCGGGCCGGCGGTAGTCGTCCGTCCGTGAGCGGTCGGTCGCCTCCCGGTCGAGCAGCGCCTCGAACCGTCGGGTCTGCTCGCGGTTGATCGCGAGGATCATATCCGAGAGCACGCCGAAGATCACCAGCTGGACGCCGACGATGATGGCGAAGGCCGCCGCGACCGCGAGCACCTCGTGGGAGACCCGGAGGGTGACCCACTCGACGAAGACGTAGGCCGCGACGGCGGTCCCCGCGATCCCCGAGAGCACGCCCGCGCTCCCGAAGTAGAAGAGGGGGTTGTTGGTCTTCGCCAGCCGGTAGAGCGTGAGGAGGATCTTCGCGCCGTCGCGCACGGGTCTGAGGTTGGTCTCCGAGTTCTCGGGGCGGGCGAGATACTCGATCGGCACCACTGCGAGGGGGACCCCGTGTTTGACGCACTCGACGGCGAGTTCGGTCTCGATGCCGAAGCCGTCCGCCGCGGGGTTGCACTGCTCGAACGACTCGCGGGTGAACGCACGATAGCCGCTCAGCACGTCGCCGACGTCGCGACCGTGGATCGAGCGAAACGCCCGGTTGATCAGTCGGTTCCCGACGCCGTTGAACCGGGTCATCGCACCGTCGGCCATGTCGGCGTAGCGGTCGCCGACGACGTGGTCGGCCTCGCCGGAGAGAAGGGGTTCGAGGAGCGCCTCGGCGTCGGCCGGGCGGTACGTACCGTCGCCGTCGAGCATCAGGAGGTAGGGAGCCGTCGAGCGCGCGACGCCCTCGCGAACCGCCTGGCCCTTGCCGTTGCCCCGCCCCCGTCCGGACTGCTCGACGACGCGTGCACCGTTCTCGCGTGCGACCTCGACCGTGTCGTCGGTCGAGTGGCCGTCGACCACGAGCACGTTCTCGAAGCCCCGTCCGCGGAACTCGCCGACGACGTCGCCGATCGTCGCGGCCTCGTTGTAGGTCGGGATCAGCACGCAGACGTCGCCGCGGTCGACCATTTCACCCACGTCGGCGACCCACGCGCAAAACCCTTCGGACTCGGTCGGACGCCGCCTCGCAGCCGCTGCCGACGGAAAACGTCCTTCGGCGACGAATGACAGCGCGTTTAGGGGCCTGGCGACGAAGGGGCGGCCATGAGCGACCCGACGGGGACCCTCGACGACCTGGGTCTCACGGAGTACGAACGGCGGGCGCTGGCCGAGCTGTTCGAGCTCGGTCGGACCACCGCGCCGACGCTCGCGGGAGCGACCGGGGTGCCGAAAGCGCGGATCTACGGAGTGCTGGAATCGCTCTCCGACCAGGGCTTCGTCGAGGTGATACCCGGGCGGCCGAAGGAGTACCACGCCCGGTCGCCGGCGGAGGTGCTCGACCGCGCGACCGAGAACCGCCGACGGGAGTACGAGGCCTTCCGCGAGGCGGTCGAGGGGTCGCGTGAGGCCTTCCTCGCGGAGTTCGGCCCGCGATACGACGACGCGGCCGAGAGCCGGGACGACGAACTGTTCTCGGTCGTGGACGTCGGCGAACCGAGCGAGGCCGAGGCGCGCCGGCTCTACCGTACCGCCGAGACGGAGGTCAACGTCATCACGACGAGTTTCGAGTACCTCCCGACCGTCGAGACCGCGCTCGCCGAGGCCCTCGACAGGGGGATCGAGGTCCGGGTGCTCATGCTCCACCCCGACCACATCCCGGGCGGGGGACGCTCGCCCGCGGAGAAACGCGAGGTGCAGGCCGGGATCGTCGACCGCCTCGCGACGGCGTACCCCGCGGTCGAGACCCGGTTTTCGAGCGGCAAGCTCCCGTGGCGCGGCACGTTCTGCGACCCGAGCGCGGCCTACGATTCGGGCGAAGCGGTCCTGCTCGTCGAGGAGAACGACGTCCCGGACGCGATCCGGCAGGCGGCCATCACGAGCAACGGCTCGTTCGTCGCCGGTCTCGAACGCTACTTCGAACTGATCTGGGACCACGAGAGCCTGGCCGAGTATCCGGACCCGTCGCCCTCGGATCGACCCGGGTGACTACGTCCGTTCGTCCTCGGTGTAGCCGAGCGCCGCTAGCCGGTCCTCGACCGCCGCAGACGCCTCCTCGCGGTCGGTCGAGTTCGTGGACTGGGGCTCGCGGGTGTGTCGGTCGGTCGCGCTCGTCACGAACCACGGCACCTCCCGCAGCACGTTCAGGGGAACGTTCGGGTGACCGTAGATCCCCCACTCGCCCGCCGCGTTGCCGTGGTCGGCGGAGATGGCCACCCGCTCGGCATCGAGGTTTTCGAGGAGGCTGGTCACGTCGTCGAGGACGTATCGGAGGTTCGCGGCGTAGGCGCGCCAGACCTCCCGTCGCGTGAACTCGCCGCGCCGGAGGCCCTGCCACGCCATCTCGCGACCGTCGCGCCACTCGTCGAGGGTCGAGACGTCGCCGAGCGGGCGCGGCACGCTCGGGAAGTGTGGCTGCATGTAGTGGACGACGAGCCGGCCGTCCGAATCGAGGTGGTCGCGGCCCGCCTGAATGGCGCGGTCGGTCACGGTTCGTGCGGGCACGATCCCCGCCTCGTCGTCCCAGCCGTCGCGCCAGACCTCGTCGAGCACGCGAAATCGCTCGGCGTCGAGATACTGGTGGGTGAACGGGTTCGCGCTGACGTGGACGGTGTTCGCCATCTCCTCTTCGTACTCGTCGGTGAACGTCCGCTCCAGCCACTCGTAGGAGGTCGATCCCGGCGAGCGGTGCGTCCCCGGCGAATCGAGGAAGTCGTAGGCGGGTGCGGTTCCTCGAAGGAGGTCGGCCCGACAGCCGTCGAGGATCAAGAGGGCGTCCCACTCGCGGTCGTAGACGTTCACGCCGGGGTCGACGAAGCGGTCCGCCCGCCGGAGCGCGCCGACCCGGAGTTCGTAGGCGCTCTCGTGGACGCCGGCCATCCCATCGCGGGCGACCCGCGCTCGGGTCTCGTCGATCCAGTCGGCGAGCGTCATCGTCTCGACAACCTCGATCCACTCCCAAAGGTCTGTCGGGGTCGGCTCGGTAGGACCGACTCAGCGGTAGCCGAGCGCACGGAGCCGCTCGTCGATCGCGAGGCGTTCGGTCTCGACGCCCTCGGATTCCGGGAGCCGTCTCGCGAGCGCACGGAGTCGGTCCGGGTCCGGGTCGTCGACCGGCGCGCGTTCGGCGGGGTCGGCGGCGAGGTCGTAGTATTCGGGTCCCCAGTCGCGGTTCGGGTACTCGACGTACTTCCCCGTCGAGGTTCGAAGGGCCCGAACCCAGTTCTCCTTCCCGCGGAGCGCCGCCCCACAGGCCCGGATGTAGGCCTCGCGGTCGTCGAGTTCCTCATTCGCCGGATCGAGCAGCGATTCGCCGTCGACGTCCTCGCTTCCGTCGAGCCCGAGGGCGTCGAGCAGCGTCGGGTAGAGGTCCACCTGCCGGCAGACCGCGGTCTCGCGACCCGGTTCGATGCCGGGCCCCGAGAGGACGAGCGGAACGTTCGCGACGTGGTCGAAGACCGTCTCGCCGTGGCCGTTCTCGACGAAGTGGTCGTGGATCGACGCGGGCGCGAGGGCCTCCGCGAGGCGGTCGAGCCGTCGTTCCATCCCCCGGGTATCGACGCCGAACTCGTAGCGGGCCTTGTCGCGGGCGCGTTTCGCGACGCGGCGGAGGGGGTTGTGTCGCCAGGTGATGCTCTCGCCGTGGTCGCCACAGAGCGCGACCACCGTGTCCTCGGGAACCGATTCGAGGAGCCGTTCGAGGGAGGGGTCGAGCGCCGAGAGCGCCCGCTCGTAGGGCCACCGGCCGTTCTCTCGACCACGGAACTCCGCCGGCACCGTGATGGGTTCGTGGAGCTCCCAGAGGTGGAGATAGCAGAAGGAGGGTTTCTCGGTCGCGAACAGGGAATCGAGTTCGGTCGGTTCCCAGCCGTCGAAGAGCGACTCGGTGTTCTCGCGGTAGCGATACGTATCGAACCCCCGGTCGAGGTCGGTCTCGGCCACCAGCGGGCCGGTGACGAACGCGGCGGTGTCGTAGCCCGCTACGGAGAGCCGCTCGGCGAGCGTCGAGACGCCGGGCGCGAGGCGGGCTTCACGGAGCGAGCGCACGCCGTTGCCCTCGGCGTACCGACCCGTCATCATGCTCGCGACGCAGGGGGTCGTCGTGGTGGCCGACGCGAAGCAGTTGGCGTACGAGCGCCCACCGGCGACGAACGAGTCGAGAAACGGGGTCTCGCCCCAGCCGTCGTCGACGGCGTCGCCGCGTAGGCAATCGACACAGAGGAGAAGCAGGTTCGGCGTGTCGGGCATCGAGTTGGTGGGGGTTGCGGGCAGGCGGGCTTCAAAACATCGATGGGAGCGGGATCAGCGGACGGGAAGGTTTCGTCGGACCGTGGCGCGAAACCGGTTCGAGAGCCCGACGAGCCCGGCGAAGTAGACCGCCCCGCCGACCGCGACCAGCCCGACCGTCCAGGGAACGCCGGAAGGCGCGAAATTGCGTGCCACGAGAACCACGACACCCATCGCGACGGCGGCGGCGACCTGGTTCGCGAGTTCGCGGGTGGGTATCGGGACGGCGACGAGCCGTCGGAGAAAGTAGTAGCCGAGGACGAGCCCCACCGCCGCCGAGGTCGCGGTGGCGACCGCCGCGCCGAGCCAGCCGAACGCGTAGACGAGCGCGAGGTTGAGGACGAGGTTGGTGGCGACGAAGACGACGTTGACCCGGAAGGCGGCGTCGGGGCGGTCGATCGCCGCGAGGACGTTGGTGAGCTGGGACTCGTAGACGTAGAGCAAGCGCCCCACGACGAGCACGACGAGCACGGCGTAGCCCTGGACGAACTCCGGGCGGTAGATCGCGAGCACCCGGTCGCCGACGACGAGACAGCCCACGAGACCGGGCACCACGAACAGCCCCGAGAAGGCGATCGAGTCGTCGATCAGGCCACGGATCGCCTCCCGGTTCTCGGCGCTCGACAGCCGGCTGATCGCGGGAAAGAGGGTGGTGCTCACCGACGCACCGAACACCGCGAGGACCGAGGCGAGGTTCCAGGCGACCTCGTAGATCCCGATCCGACTCGAACTCACGGCGAAGACGGGGACCGCGAGCACGAGGGTGTCCATCGAGGCGAAGGTCCGGGATTCGAGCCCCGAGAACCACGAATATTTGGCGTAATCGAGCATGCTCGCGACCTGCGCACGGGTTGGGAGCTGCGGTCGGAGGCCGAGGAGCGCGATCCCCACCATGCCCGTGACGAATTCCGCCGCCGCGAAACCCGTCAGGAGCCACTTGACCGTCCCGAGCCCCACGACCACGACCCCGATCTGGAGGAGACCGCGAAGCAGGCGGTCGAACGGGCCGAGCAGCGAGGAGAGGTCCACCCGATGACGACCTTCGAGCGCGGCTCGGACCTGCCACACCAGGAGTCCAGTGAAGAGGAGGACGACCAACAAGAGTGCGGCGTCGGTGCGGAGATAGTCGTTGACCGGCCCACGGAAGACCAGGATCGCCGCGGCGAGGACGACGAACGCGAACGTCTGGAGCGAGAGCCCGCCGCCGAAGAATTTCGCTTCGTCTGCTCCCTCGCTGATGCGCTTTCGGGTCGCCATCTGGATGCCCTGGCCGCCGAGGACCTTCCCCCAGACCACGACGGCCGCGACGAGGTAGTACTCCCCGAGCACCGCGCTCCCGAGTTCGCGCGCGAGGTAGATCGTCACCACGAAGCCGAAGACCGAGGTCGCGACCTCCGAGACGAAGTTGACGACGGAGGTCTGGCCGATCCGCATCAGCGACTCACGGGGTTCGTCCACGCGTCCCTAGCAACGAAAACCGGCGGGGGAGACACGTGCGTCATCACTCCGCGTAGCCGAGGTCGCGGAGGCGCTGTTTCGTGGTCTCGTCCATCTCCACAGTCGAAAGGTCGTCAGCGGTCGCGGCGATCGTCCGGCGGTGGTCGTCGAGGACCGCCTCGATGCGCTCGCGTTCGTCGGGGTTGTCGGCCGCGACGTCCCGCTCCTCGCCGGGGTCGGCTCGGAGGTCGTAGAGCGCGCCCACCCCGTCGCGTTCGACGTACTTCCAGCGGCGGTCGCGGTAGGCGTAGCGGTGTTCGCCCTCGCCCGTGTTCTCGGCCGACCAGTCGCCGACGACGTGCTCGCGGGGCCACTCACCGGTTCCGTCGAGGAGCGGCCGGAGGCTGTGGCCGTGGAAGGCCTCGGACTGCGTGCCGCCCGCGTAGTCCACGATGGTCGGGGTCACGTCGAGCAGGCCCACGATCTCGTCGTGGGTTTTCGGCTCGCTCGATTCGGGACCGAGGTCGACCACCAGCGGGACGTGGAGCACCTCGTCGAAGAAGGTCTGTGAGTGGCCGAACTGCCCGTGCTCGCCGAGCGCCTCGCCGTGGTCGGCGGTGAGCACTATCACGGTATCCTCGCCCCACGAATCGCGAACGGAGTCGACCAGCCGACCGATCTCGGCGTCGGCGAAACGGGTCTCGGCGTCGTAGAGGTCGATCAGGGTCTCGCGTTCGTCGGAGGTGAGGTTCTCGGGTTCCTCGACCATCGTCCGGCGGAGGCGCACCGCCTCGCGTTCGTCCACCGGGTCGAGTCCCAGGGCGCGCTGGTGGCGCTCGGGCGGGAGGTAGGGGTGGTGGACGTCCATGTAGTGCACCCAGCCGAATCGCGGGCCTCTATTCTGGCTTTCGGCCCACGCGAGCGCCTTGTCGGTGATCTCGTCGGCGCGGACGTAGGCCGAGCCGAAGGAGAGGCCGGCCTCCTTCTCGGCGGTGTCGACCGCGCCCGAGAGGAGTCGGTAGAGCGCGCCGTCCTCGTCGAGCCGGCGCTTGACGACCTGCTTGAGACGGGCGATCCGTCCGGGGTCGGTCTTCGAATCGAAGAAGTGCTCGAAGCCGCGGTCGTAGCCGAACTCCGCCGAGAGGTAGAGGTTCGAGTGAAAGCCCGCCGTGCGACAGGCGTCGGGGAGCGCCTCGGTGACGAGGGTCTGCTTTTCGGAGACGCGTTCGTAACCGCCGTGCATCAGCGCCGTCGCGGAGGTCAGGATCGAGGGGAAGGAGGCCCGGGTCGCACACGCGTGGGCGAACGCGTTCTCGAAGCGGTGGCCGCCGGCCGCGAGGGCGTCGATGGCGGGGGTCGTCTCGCGCCCGTAGCCGTAACACCCGAGATGGTCGGCTCGGAGCGAGTCGACGGTGATGAACAGCACGTCTCGCATCGTTCGTTTCGAGTCCTCCCCACGGCTTTGAGTACCTTTCCCTCCGTCGTCGGCCGGGTTTTCGGTAACGAAATTACCTCGGTGGGAGGCCGGTGCGGCCACGGTGCAGTGGTGGTGCGGTTGCGGTACGGATGCTGTGGCGCGCGCTCGCGTCGGTGCGAACGAAGTCGTTCGAAAGGCGCTTCGCGCCTTTCGTGATGACGAGAGAGCGAAGCTCTCTCGAACCATGAGCGCCGACCGCGAACATTGTGCGAGGGATGAGTGAGCGACCAGAGGGAGCGAACGAATCGGCTGGGGAGGCGTGTGGCCCTCGTGGGGCGGTAGCAGGGCGGTCTCTCGTTTGTGTCGGGATTCGTCGTCGCGGCGTCAGTCACCAACTATCCACCCACTCGTGCACACCATCCCCGAACGGAAAAGCCGTTAACCCGCGCTCCTAGATGTCGTACCAAGACTCGTGCCGAAGACAGTCACACTGCCACGCTCGCTCCAGACAGGAGCGGGCCCGCTCGTCTCCGTCGTCGTCCCGACCTACGGCGACGCCGAGTACCTCCCCGAAGCGCTCGAATCCATCGCGAACCAGACCCACGCGAACCTCGAACTCGTCGTCGTCGACAGTTCGGGAGTGAGCTGGCTCCGAGAGCTCGGCGAACGCGTCGAGGGCTTCGAGTACATCGAACAGGAGCCCCAGGGTTTGGCGGCGGCGCGGAACCGGGGGCTCGACGCCGCCACTGGCGCGGTGATCAGTTTTCTCGACGCCGACGACCGGTGGTGCCCGACGAAACTCGAAAGACAGCTCGCGGCGCTCGATGACGGTGCCGATGTCGTCTACTCGGACGTCTCCCTCCTCGAAGGCGACTCGAAACGCTACCAGTCGGCGTTGCCGGTCGAGAACCCGGAAACCCATCACGTCGACTTCCTCTACGAGGGTGGGGTGCCGATGCCGACCGTCGTCGCCCGCCGGGAGTGCTTCGCCGCGGAACGGTTCGACGAGAGCCTGCCGGCCGTCGAGGACCGCCACCTCTGGGCCCGGCTGTTCGCCCGCTATCGGCCCGCCCGGGTGGCCGAACCGCTCGCGTGCTACGCCGTGCGCGAGGACTCGATGAGTTCGGACGCCGAAACCATGTACGACTCGGAGCTCGCGGTGGTCGCGGACCTCTGTGACCGACTACCGGGACTCGACTCCCATCGCGCGGCGCTCGAACGCAAGGCCGAGTACAAGTACGGGAAACGGCTGCTCCGGGTCGGCGACGCCGGGGCTGCTCGTGCCCCGCTCCGGGCGGCGCTTTCGGGCGAACGGTCCGATCCTCGACTCCTCGTACTGCTCGCGGTCGCGTACCTTCCGTTCGGCCACCGACGAGTACTCCAGCTCCTCGAACGTCTTCAGGAACGCCGGCGATAGGTGTTACCGTTTTCCTGCGCCGACGACGCGCCTGATGACCTGCGCGTAGCCCTCGGCGATCCGTGCGTAATCGAACTCCCCGACGTGGTCGCGAAACGCCTCGACGTCGCGCTCGCCCGCCCGTCCCACCGCACGGGCGACGCTCTCCGGGTTCGGGTCGCAGCACTCGACGAACTCGCCGAAGCGGTCCTCGACGCGACCGTGGAGCCCGACGGCGGGGAGACCAGCGGCGGCGTATTCGAGGATCTTCAGAGTGTGGGGGTCGTCGACCAGCGCGACTCCCGCCTCGGCCGCGTGGAGGTAGCCCGGAACTCGCTCGTGGGGCACGCTCCCGAGGAAGACGACGTTCTCGCGCTCGGCGGCGGCCCGTTCGACCAGCCCTTCGAGCGACCCCGTCCCGAGCACCGCGAGGGTCCAGTCGTCGAGGCGATCCATCGCGCCGAGGAGGGCTTCGACGTGATAGATCGGTTCGAGCCCGCCGACGTAGATCGCGAGCGGGGTCTCCGGACCGACACCGCTCTCCGCGAGGTGTGCTCGTGCGTCCGCGACGATCCCCCTGTCGGGGTCGGCGAACGCCTCGAAGGCGACCCCGAGGTCGGTCTCGGTCGCGGCGCGGGCGTACCGCTCGACGCGCGGACGTTCCTCGTCGTAGACGTAGAGCGTGTGGTCGGCGAGCCGAAAGGCGACGTTCTCGGCGAGGCCCACTCCGAACGAGAGCGCGGTGCCGTGGGTCTCCGCGAACTGGCGGATCGGGTCGACGTGGTCGACGACCAGTGGAACTCCCGCGAGCTTCAGTCCCGCCCCCGCGAACGCGCCGGCCCGCGTCGTCCCGACCACCACGTCGTACTCGGCGCGTTCGCGAAACGAGGACAGCGCGGTCCGCGGGGTCGTGCCCCGGAGCGTGACGCGAAGGCCCTCGTCCCGGAGGTGCTCGGCGATCCGGCGACGACCAACGCTGATCGTCTCGGGCTTGTCCGGCGTGAGCCAGAGCACGCGGATCGAGTCCTCGTTGGTGTCAGCCATCGTCGGACTCCGCGGGACGGTATCGAAGCATCGCGTAGACGTATCCGAACCCGACGAGACCGGTGAGCAGGACGAGCGTGACGAGTTGACTCGCGCGTTCGCGCGACGGGTGCCGAACGAGGCTCGCGAATCGGTGGGGAACGAACTCCGTGAGAAGCGCTCCCAGAAACGCGCTCTCCTCGCCCGTCGAGTCCGGCACGAACGACTCCATCGCGCGCTTCGAGTAGCCCTGCCAGAACGCCCGGCCCGCGAGCCACCGCGGGTCCGTCCGGTAGGCGAACACCTTGTGGCCCACGAGCGCGTCGGGGTCGTACCACACCCGTTCGCCGTACTCGCGTTCGAGCCGGGCGCAGAGTTCCGTTTCGCCGCCCTGGAGCTTGTTGTTCCCCTTCCGACCGCCGATCTCGGTGTCGAAGCCACCCAGACCGAGGAAGACCTCGCGGCGAAAGGAGAGGTTCGAGCCGTTGGTGTTGCGGACCTCGCCCGGACGGTGTTCGTCGCCAGCGGGGCCGAACCCCCGGTGGGTGACGCCGACGAGCCAGTAGAACTCCGCCGGGAGGAACGTCGGTCGTCCGGCGACCCACTCGGGGGTCATCCGACCGCCGACGGCGAGCGCCCCCCGCGTCTCGTAGGCCGCGACGAGGCGGGCTATCCACTCGGGGTCGGCCCGCGCGTCGTCGTCGAGGAAGGCCACCACGTCGCCGGCGGCGACCTCGGCCCCCGTGTTTCGGCTTTCGAGCAGTCCTCTGTTTTCGTCGTTCTCGTGGATCGTGACGTCGTCGTGGGTGCCGTAGGTCTCCCGAACCCGGTCGGCGAGCGCGGGGTCGCCGTCGACCACCACCACGAGCTCGGCGGGGTGGGTGTTGGCGAGCACGCTGTCGGCGGCGGCCCGGAAGTCCGAGAACAGCGCCGGGTCGTAGCTACAGAGCACCACTGACACCCGCATGTGCCCGCTGGGATCGGTCGCGGCATAGCCCTTTTCGTTCGGTCGTCGAGCGGGGAGAGGGCTTCCGTCGGGCGTTTCACAAGCTTTATGCGCGTCTTCTTGCTGGGATGGACAATGAGCCAACGCCGGGAACGCCTCGCCGATTCGGTTCCCGACCCGGTTCTCGACGCGGTCGAGTCGTGGTATCACGTCCCGCTTCTCCTCCTCCTCGTCGCGTTCATGCTCTGGATACGGGTCCGCAACTGGCGGAACTTCATCGTCGACGGCCAGGTCTACTTCAGCGGCAACGACGCCTGGTACCACCTCCGGCAGGTCCAGTACACCGTCCGACACTGGCCCAGCACGATGCCGATGGACCCCTGGACCGGCTTCCCCGAGGGCGCGACGGTCGGCCAGTTCGGCACCCTCTACGACCAGCTCGTCGCCACGGCGGCGCTGGTCGTCGGCGGCGGCAGTCCGTCGGCCCAGACCACCGCGCTCACGTTGCTGTTCGCGCCGGCGGTGCTGGGAACGCTGGTGGCGGTCCCCGCCTACTTCCTCGGCAAGCGGTTCGGCGGGCGGCTCGGTGGGCTGGTCGGGGTCGCGATACTCGCGTTCTCGCCCGGCTCCTTCCTCTCGCGCTCGATCGCCGGCTTCTCCGACCACCACGCCGCCGAGGTGTTCTTTCAGGTCCTCGCGGTCGCGCTCCTCGTGGTCGCCATCGTGGTCGGCGAGCGCGAGAAACCGATCTACGAGCAGTTCGTCGAGCGCGACGTCTCGAGCCTCCGAAAACCCGTCGGCTGGGCGGCGCTCGCGGGCCTCGGTTTTACGCTCTACGTCTGGGCCTGGCCGCCCGGCGTGCTTCTCGTGGGGGTCTTCGGCGTCTTCCTGCTCGTGGCGCTCCCCCTCCAGTTCCTCCGGGACGAGAGCCCCGAACACCTCGCGATCGTGGGCGCGGTCTCGCTCGGTGTCGCCGGCATACTGCTGCTCGCGACGTTCGACACCACCGAGGTCAGCGCGTCGAGCTTCTCGCTGCTCCAACCGCTGCTCGCGCTCGTCGGTGCGGTCGGCTGTGTCTTCCTCGCGTGGCTCGCACGCGTCGTCGAGCGCAGCGAGTATCCCAGCTACGCCTACCCCGGAACGATCCTCGGGCTGTTCGTCGCCGTCGTGGTCGTGATGGCGGTCGCACTCCCCGACTTGCTCGACTTCTTCGTGAACCAGCTCGTCCGTACCATCGGGCTGGGGTCGAACGCGACCGCCCTCACCGTCGGGGAGGCACAGCCGCCGTATAACGCGGGCGCTCCGTTCGGTCAGGCGGTGGGCCAGGCCGTCGGCTTCCTCTTCAACTCCTACGCGTTCGCGCTCGTCGGGGGTGCAGTTGGTGCGGCATTGATGCTGTTCGGCCTCGCGCGTGGCCGACTGAAACACCGAACGGCGGCCGGGTTCGTGCTGCTCTGGACCGGCTTCATGCTCGCCGCGACCCTCACCCAGTCGCGGTTCGATTACTACCTCGTGACGCCGGTCGCGGTGCTGAACGCGTACCTCGTCGGCTGGGTCGTCGGCTACTTCGCCGAGACCGACGCCCGCGCGACCCTTCGAAGCCTCCACCTCCGCCAGGTCCTCACCGTGTTCGTGGTGGTGCTGTTCATCACCGCGCCGCTCGCGGTCGGCGGAAACGCGGGGGCGGTGACCTCCGCCGGGAGCTACGCCGACGGGAGTTCGACCCCCGGATCGACCATCCAGGGCTGGGACGGGGCGCTGGAGTGGCTCAACACCAGCACGCCCGCCGAGGGCACCTACGGCGGCGCGGACAACGAGATGGGCTACTACGAGCGCTACGACCGCACGAACGACTTCGAGTATCCGAACGGCTCCTACGGGGTGATGTCGTGGTGGGACTACGGCCACTGGATCACCGTGCTCGGCCATCGGATCCCGGTGGCGAACCCGTTCCAGCAGAACGCCCACGAGGCCGCGAACTTCCTGCTCGCGCCGAACGAGTCCCGCGCCAACCAGATCGCGAGTTCCCCCGAGGGGTCGGGCGACCGGTACGTGATGATCGACTGGCGGATGGGTGACGTCGCCGGGGGTGCGCTGTACACCGTGCCGTACACCTGGTACAACGACGGCCCGATATCGCTCTCCGACGACGTGTTCGTGGTCGCGAACCAGTCCTCGGGGAACCAGTTCATCGCGTACAACCAGCGCCACTACGAGACGATGCGAACCCGGCTCTACGCCTTCCACGGCTCGGCGGTCGAACCCAAACCGGTCGTGATCGACTACGACACGACGCAGGCGACCTCCAGCGGCGTGCAGGCCGCGGTCGCGACCGGCGGCCATCCCACGGTTCGGCGGTTCGATAACATGAGTGCCGCGCGCGCCTACGTCAGGAACGACAGCACCTCCCAGATCGGCGGCGTCGGGAAGTACCCAGAGGAGTACGTCCCCGCGCTCCAGCACTACCGGCTGGTCAACGCGACGGAGACGAGCGGTCTCCTGAGCTCGCAGTCGTTCTATCAGTCCCTGATCAACCAGAACCAATCGACGGGACTGAGCCCGAACGAGCTCTACGCCACCCCGCAGAACTGGGTCAAGACCTTCGAGCGGGTCGACGGGGCGACCGTCGAGGGACAGGGCCCGCCGAACAGCACCGTCGAGGCCAGCGTCGAGCTCCGGATGCCCGCCTCCCCGGTGCTCAACGACACGTTCACCTACACCCAGCGGGCGAACACCTCGGCCGACGGCTCGTTCACGATGACCCTGCCGTACTCCACGACGGGCTACGACCGGTGGGGCCCGGAGCAGGGCGCGACCAACGTCTCGATCCGGGCGACGGGCCCGTACACGTTCGAGACGGCGGGCGCGAACGACACCCGGTCGAGCACGACCGTCGACGTCCCCGAGGGCGCGGTGATCGGGCGAACCGACGGCCCGGTGACCGTCGACCTCCAGCGGGGGTCGGCATCGGGCTCGAACGCGACAACGAACGCCTCGACCGCCTCGGAACGCGCTCCCGTCGCTGAGACGACCGCCGCGAGCGTGGTACGATGAGCCGCCGGCGCTCCGTGCGGGCGCTGGTCGTCGTCTACCTCAAGGGCATCTTCATGGGCGCGGCGGACGCGGTCCCGGGCGTCTCCGGCGGGACGATCGCGCTCATCACGGGGATCTACGAGCGGCTCATCGCCGCGATCACCGCGCTCGACCCGCGGGCGCTCCGCTACCTCCCGCGGCTCCACCGCCGGACCGGCCGCGCCGCGTTCCGCGACGCGCTGGTCGAGATGGACATCCCGTTCCTGATGGCGTTAGGACTGGGTATCGCGACGGCGCTGGTCACCGTCGCACGGCTCATGGCGTACGCGTTCGAGACGTACCCAGCCTACGTCGCCGCCCTCTTCTTCGGGCTGATCGCCGCCTCGGCGGTCGTCCTCTACGAGTACGTCTCGCTCGATACGCCGCGCCGAGTCGCGGTTGCGGTGTTCGGGTTCGTGCTGGCGTTCGTCGTCTCCGGTCCCGAGGTCGGAAGTTCCTTTTCGAACTCGCCGACGATCGTCTTCTTCGCGGGCACGATCGCCATCGCCGGGATGATCCTCCCGGGGATCTCCGGAGCCTTCTTCCTCTACGTTCTCGGCCAGTACGAGTACCTGAGCAACACCCTCACGACGTTCACGAACCGGCTCGCCGGCTTGCTCTCGGGAGGGTCGGTCGGCGGGTTGGTCGAACCCGGCATCGTCATCGTCGCGTTCGGGGTCGGCGCGCTCATCGGCCTGTTCTCGATCTCGTACGCCATCCGATGGGCGCTGGCGAACTACCGCGCAGCGACCCTCACGTTCCTCGTGAGCCTGATGGTCGGCGCGCTTCGCCTTCCGGTGACCGACGTTCTCGACCACACTTCGAACCCGAATCCGACGGTGATCGGGACGATCCTGGTCGTGGCCGTTCTCGGCGGCGTGCTCGTGCTCGTCGTCGACCGGTTCACCGAGGATATCGAGTTCTCCTGATACGGCGCTCGAATCGACATTTTTCGATGTTCAAATCGTAGTATTATGGGTACGACTCGTCATAGCCGACCGGCAGTTGCAGGCTCAACCCGAAAGGGGTCGACGAGTGTTCGAATAGATGGAGACAAACCATGAATCCCCTTCCCGAGGACCTGCAGCTGCCGAGTGGCTGGGTCTGCAAGCGAGCGTGCGCGGACGAGCTCGTCCTCGGTCGGTGTGCGGATGGGTTCGAGGTCGTCGCGACGCGAACCAGCGACGCCGACCGGCTGCCGTTCGAGCCGTCGCGCGGGTGGGACCTGTCGTGTCGGATCCGGGCGGGCGAGTCCGTGAACCGGCGGTCCATCGGTCGGGTGTCGACCCAGCGCGCGGCGCTTACGGCGCTGCGCTCGTGCATGGAACGCGTGACGGAACTCGCCGATGCCCGCTCGGCGGACGAGCTCAGCCTCGCGGTCGTGGTGCAGGACATCCACAACCGGTGTGAGATCCCGTCGATGACGCACGACCGCGCGGTCAGCGGGTAGCCCCGGTCACCCGATCGTCGCCAGCCGGTTGAGCGCGTAGACGATACGGAGCACCTCGGCGGCGCTCCCGCGGTCGAAGACGAGTTCGTCGGTTCGGATGACGTAATCGAGCACCGCGCGAGAGGCGTGTTCGGGCGCGGCGGCGAGACCGCTGTCGCCGACCCACTCCATCACCCGGAGGTCGGACTTCGAATCGCCCATCACGAGCGGGAAGGCGTCGTCGATACCGAGCACGTCGAAGGCCGCCTCGACGCCGACGACCTTGTTGAGTTCGAGACTGCCGATCTCGGCGGCGTCGGCCTCGTAGTAGGCGACGTCGATGCGCTCGAAGGTGTCCGTGACCGCTGACGGAACCTCCTGGACGTCGAGGTCGGGGAGGGCGTCGCGGGCTTCGAGCACGCCCCGGATCTCGGGGTCCGCATCGGCGTAGAACCCGCGGGCCCAGTCTGTTCCGGCTCCGTCCGCCGCGGTATCGGTACGGTCGGCGACGACCTCGCCGAGGAGGTCGAGGAGGTGACACAGCGCGGTGTCGATGACCTCGGCTGCCGGGTCGCTACCGACCTCGGCGTTCGGCTTGAGGGTGACGTTGAACTCGTTGCCCTGGAGGTGACAGCCCTGGCGGATCGCCTCGGGCGCGTCGGGCAGCACGCGCGAGCGGATCCGGTAGAAGACGTCCTGGATCTCCTCGTCGAGGTCCTCATAGAGGAGTTCCTTCGTTCGGGGGCCGTGTCCGGGCGTGAACGCGCCGGTGCCGGCCTCGTAGACGATACTGACGTTTCCCGAGTGGACGAGTTCGCTGCCGAGGCCCTGGATCGTGAAGCCCTTGACGTTCTCTAAGGTCTGTCCCGTGCAGATAACGATCGGAACGCCCGCCTCGTGGAACTCGGTGAGGTAGTGGAGGGTCTCCCTCGGGATCTCGTTGTCCGTGCTGCCCGCCGAACGAAGGGTCTCGTCGACGTCGAGCACGAGGACGTTCACCCGACGGCCGTGTTCGGTACAGAGGTCGAGCGCGGTGAACGCCTCCTCGCGGGTGGCGTGGGCGGCGACGTCGGCGAGGGTCTCGCCGGCCTCGAAGGCGTCCCGGATCTCGTCCTTTCGGTCCGTGAGTTCGGCGTCGATCGTCTGGTAGTGGGAGAGCGCGACCCGCGAGTCCACCGGTGGGAAGACGTCGACGAAACGCTGGTGGTCCCGGAGCGCGTCGGCGTCGAACTCGTCGTAGAGCTCGTAGAGGAGGTCGTAGCGGTCCATAGCTGCAGAACAATCCCCGTGGTGAAATACTGTCGGCCGGGCTCGATGTCGAGTCGGGTGGGTGGAGGCTGGGCGCACGGTAGCGGTCGGCGTGTGCGGCTGGAGGCGGTGCGGTTGCGGTAGGGTTGCGGTGGCGGTACGGTTGCGGTAGCGGACGGTTGGCGCGCGCTCGCGGTCGTGCGCGAACGGACGTGAGCGCGCGACCGTTGACATTGCGCGAGGGATGAACGAAACGAGCGAAGCGAGTGAAGTGAATCGGTTGGGGAGGCGTGTGGACGATGGGGAGCGGTAGTGATGGTGGTTCTACTGCGAGCGAACGGAGTGAGCGAGCAGCCTTTTTAGTCCAGGTTTTTGCGACGAGCGGTGGCCGACCGGAGGGAGGCCACCCGAGGAGTAAAAAAGTGGGTGCGGTAGCGGTGCGGTCCCTCATTTGTAACGGGTTACTCGCGGTCGTCGCTGGTACACCGCCGTCACCAACGGATGAGGACGAGAACCCGGGGACCGGTATCGTCGTCGCCCGCACTCGAACGGTTTTTTGCCGCCGCGGCGGAACCACGGCCAATGAATCTCCTCGTCGTCGGCGCGGGCGCGATGGGACGGTGGTTCGCCGACGTCGTCGGGTCGGCGGGCACCGAGGTCGCCTTCGCCGACACCGATCCCGACGTGGCTACCGCCGCCGCCGACGCGGTCGGGGGCCGTGCCGTCGCGCTCGACACCACCGAGCGCTTCGATGGGGTCTGTCTCGCGGTACCGATCTCGGCGGTCGAAAGCGCGGTCGCGACGTTCGCGCCGCGCGCCGAGCGCGCAATGGTCGACGTCACCGGCACGATGGCGACCCCGGTCGAAGCGATGCGGACCCACGTGCCCGACCGCGAGCGGCTGAGCCTCCACCCGCTGTTCGCCCCGGGGAACGCCCCCGGCCGGATCGCCGTCGTCGACGACGCAGCGGGGCCGGTGACCGACGAGATCCGCGAAACCCTTGCCCGGGAGAACGAACCGTTCGAGACGACTCCCGACGAACACGACCGCGCGATGACCACGGTACAGGCCCGCACCCACGCCGCGGTGCTGGCCTACGCGCTCGCCGCCGACGACGTCCCGGACCGCTTTCACACGCCGATCTCCGGGCCGCTCTCCGAGCTCGCCGACCAGGTGCTCTCGGGCTCGCCGGGGGTCTACGCCGAGATACAGACGGCCTTCGACGGGACGGACGAGGTCGCCGCCGCGGCCGAACGCATCGCCGCCGCGGGTCCCGAGGAGTTCGAGGCGCTCTACCGCGAGGCGCGCGGTTCGGTGGGCGAGCGATGAGCGCCGACCAGCGCGAGCAGATCAGGGCGAACGCGAAGTACCTCCGGGAGGTTCGACCTATCGACCCCGAGGAGATCTTCGAGTACGTCGACGGCCGGCCCCACCCCGCGGTGGTTCGGGAGACGCTCCGCGACGTCGCCCCCGACCTCGGACTCGTCGAGCGGGCGGACGGCACGTTCGTTCCGGTCGCCGACGACCCGATCGCGGTCGAGTTCGACGGCGTGTCGGCGTTCCCCGACTCCCACACCCGCGAACTCGAGAACCTGCTGGTCGAGGCGTATGGATCGGGCTGGCCCGACGGCGAATCGGGCGACCGGCTTCGCGATCTGATTCGCCGGTTCAAGGAGTCCTACTTCGCGGGGCGGGCGGTCGAGTACGATACCGATACCGCGCTGGCGTACGCCATCTACCACCTCCCCGACTACTACGCCGTCGCCCAGTACGTGCTCGCCGACCTCGCGCGAGACGGACTGCTCTCCCACCACCTCCGGGTGCTCGACGTCGGTGCCGGCGTCGGCGGCCCGGCGCTCGGCCTCGCCGACCTGCTCCCCGGCGACGCGCTCTGTGAGTACCACGCGATCGAGCCGAGTCCGGCCGCCGACGTGCTCGATTCGCTGCTCGAATCCACCGGCCGGAACGTCCACCCGACGATCCACCGAACGACGGCCGAGGACTTCGAACTCGATGGCGAGTACGACCTCGTGCTGTTCGCCAACTCCCTCAGCGAACTCGACGACCCCGCGGGAACCGCCCGACGGTATCTCGATGCCCTCGCCCCCGACGGGTCGCTGGTCGGGGTCGCCCCCGCGGACCGCGAGACCTCGATCGGCCTCCGGCGGGTCGAGCGCGCGCTAGCCGACCAGGGCCCCGCGACGTGCTACGGCCCGACCGTTCGGCTCTGGCCGGGCCACGCGCCCACGGACCGCGGCTGGTCGTTCGCTGTCGAACCCGATTTCTCGGTGCCGGGCTTCCAGCGACGGCTGGCCGATGGTGCGGGTCCCGAGGCCGACCCCGACGCGTTCGTCAACGTCGACGTCCAGTTCTCCCACACGGTCCTTCGGACGGACGGGAAACGACGGGTCGAGTTCACCCCCGACCCGAACCGAGCGGCGAAGATGGCCGAGAGCGAGCGTCACGTCTCGAACCGGGTGGACTGCGTGGCGGCGAAGCTCAGTCGATCGCTGTCGACGGGCAACCCCCTCTACAAGGTCAGCGACGGCAGCGAATCCGTCGACCACTACGCGGTGGTGACCCGCGAGACCGGGCTGAATCGCGCGCTGACGACGGCCGACTACGGCGACCTCCTCGCGTTCGAGAACGCCCTCGTGCTCTGGAACGACGACGAGGAGGCCTACAACCTCGTCGTCGACGACGAAACGGTCGTCGACCGTCTGTGAGGCCCTCCCAGGGGTGTATCGTCGACCACTGGTTTCGGTGCCCGACCGACGGCGGAGCGGTCGACGGTGAGCAGGCCGGCACCGAAGGGGAAGAGGGCGACCTCCCCCGCCGCGGCGAACCAGAGCGTGACTCGGCCCCGCCGGTCGTGGGACGGAGCGGATCCGGTCTACCGCTGCCGACGTGAGCCGGCGTTACGTTCATCACGTCGGGGGTCGTAGCGTGAACAGACCCGAATGAGGCGCGAGTACTTCGACCTCCACGTCAGCAACACCGATTGGGTATCGGCCGAGGACGAGCCTCGAAAACCCACGATCGTCATCGCGTTCGAGGGCCCGCGCGAGGTGCTCGAAACCCGCCTCGCGGGAACCGACGAGGGCCTCGTCGAGGCGAGCGAGACCGACGTCAACTACCGGTTTCACGCCGACGGGCCCGCGGGCGACGGCGTGCTCTCGGTCACCAACCGCATCACGGGCGACTTCGTGCTCGAACTCAACGCGACCGCCGACGGCGTCCTCGAGTTCATCCGGGCGGCCCGGGCCTACGGCGAGCGCGCCGCCGACGGCGACGGCCGATATCAGCTCGTGGTTCGCTTCGAAGACGAGGAGCTCCTCGCCCACGAGAAGTCCACCTTCCTCGTCTACAACCACGAGGGCAACCTCGTCCGCCAGCACAGCCTCATTCCCGGCGGCGTCGAACTCTAAACCCGGTCCCCATCCTCCCAGATTAAGTAGCCCCGCCACCCGAGACTGGATATGACGCTCTTCGGTACCGCGGGTATCCGCGGTCCGGCGATATCTCGGGTGACACCCGAACTCGCGCTCGCGGTCGGCCGGGCGGCGGGGCTCGACGCCTGCACGAGGGACGACGTGGACCCGACGTTCGTCGTCGCACGCGACGGTCGCGAGACGGGGTCCGGGCTCGTGGCCGCCCTCGAAGCGGGGCTCGAAAGCGCCGGCGTAGCCGTGCGCCGTGCGGGCGTGCTCCCGACGCCAGCGCTCGCGTTCGCCTCGCGGGGACGGCGCGGCGTGATGGTCACCGCGAGCCACAACCCGCCGGCCGACAACGGCCTGAAGCTCTTTCACGACGGCCAGGAGTACGACGACGACGCCGAGGCACGCATCGAAGCCAGGGTCGAGGACGACGCTGGCCCGGTGGCGTGGGACGAGTGGGGGACGGCGGAGCGACTGTCCCCGCTCGGGGCGTATCACGAGGCGGTCGTGGACTACGCGGAGGAGTACGGCACGGCGCTCGACGGCCTCGCCGTCGTCGTCGACTGCGGCAACGGAATGGCGAGCCGAGCGACCCCCCAGGTGCTCGACGAACTCGGCGCGGACGTCACGACGTTGAACGCGAACGTCGACGGGTCGTTCCCCGCTCGTGGGTCGAAACCCACGCCCGCTACCCTCGGTGACATTCGGGCATTCCTCGCGGACGGCGACGCCGACCTCGGGTTCGCTCACGACGGCGACGCCGACCGGATCGTGGTGCTCGACGGTACCGGCGAGATCGTCCACGAGGACACAGTCGTGGCCGTGCTCGCCGAACGGTACACCCGCGCGAGCGACGCTACGGATCCGGTCGTGGTGACGACGCCGAACGCCTCCTCCCGGATCGACGACCGCGTCACCGCGGCGGGCGGGCGGGTCGAACGGGTGCGTTTGGGCGCGCTCCACGAGGGGGTCGCGGTGGCCCGCGCGGCGGGGACGGACGACACGCGAGTGGTGTTCGCGGCCGAGCCCTGGAAACACGTCCATCCCGGACACGGCCCCTGGATAGATGGCGTGGCGAGCGCCGCGGTCCTGGCGCGACTGGTTGCCGAGAGCGGTCTCGACGCCCTCCGCGAGCCTATCCAGGAACTCCCCTACCGAAAGGTGAGCGTCGACTGTCCCGACGACCGAAAGGGACCGGTGATGGAGCAGCTCGCGACGACCCTCCCGGACGAGTTCCCCGATAGCGAGGTCTCGACCGAGCACGGAGTCCGCATCGAGCGCGACGACGGCTGGGTGCTGGTGCGTCCGAGCGGTACCGAACCGAAGGTCAGGATCTACGCCGAGAGCGAGCGGGTGGATGCGCTCATCGACCGAACCCGTCAAGTCATCGGGACCGCCATCGACCGACCGAACTCCTGAATCGGCTGATCTCGGGTTTTCTTCGAGCAAGCGTGCTCGGCGAGATAGAGGCGAATTAGGTATCGCAGTATATAGTTTATACGTCGTGAATCAGACAGGGTTCTCACAAAAGAAGCATATCCAACATATCACTTTATCTGTCGTTTCGCGGGGAAGATCATCCGAGTGAACCAAAAGTGGTCGGAAGGGAGGGAAGACGAAGGACTGTAGTGAGCGGCCGCCGTCGAAGAGATCCGGTTCGTATAGCAGGACTCGATATACTCGTTCGACACGGTTGTAGGAGGTACCCAAACAGGTGTGGTGTATCGTGCGGCCGTACGGATGTTTTCTCCTCCCCCTCGGGAGCCGCTTAGGAATGGCTCGACGGTTTCTCGCGGCCTCACGCTGGCTGACGACGAGAGGAGGTTCACGCGCGTCCAGAGCCCTTTATCGGAAGGGAATCGAAGCACTGTGGCGGTCAGCAACGCTCTCCGCCCCAGATGGCGAGGACTCCTACGGCCGTATCGCAGCGCTGAGCTGGAGGTTTCAGGGCCGCAGTTCCTGACAACTGCTGGGAGTGCAAACACCTGGTATTCCCCTCGTTCGGGCCGTCACGACGGACGAGTGGTCCTTCGATCACCTTCGGAAAGGGCGTTCGCCGAGTGTGGAGGTGTCGAAGCTCGTTCGACCATTCCGGTATAAGCATGGATATGGCGCGTTCGATGGCGTGAGATGCGTCCGCAGACAGCCGAAGTGTTGTGATTTGGGCGGCTGCGAGGCCTACGACCCGAGATTGCGCCCCCGTGTCCCCATTCTCGAAACACTTCGCGTTCTTGGCTGCAGGAAGACGCATAGCCCGTCCATACCCTACAGAACGAGGTTTCGTGCCAGTTCTTTCGCTGGATCACAGTCCGGGTGGCAGAGCAGCTCCCCTCGCTCCGGTCGCAACGAAATGGTTAGTGGGCCGTTGCGATGCTCGGTCCCGCCTCCGCTCCGAAGAGCACTCGACTCCTCGTGTGGGGGGGCCATTCGAGCGAACGCGTGCATATCGTCCTCCTTGAAAAATTCGGAAGCTGAACCGAGATGAGGGTCGAGACATCGGGAGACGACGAGCGGTCATTCGTCCCGCGCCTCCCGCCGGTCCTGTTCGATGAGGGCCTGCTGAACCTGGTGGCGAAGCGGCGCGCCGTCGATATCGTACGGGAACCCCTCGACGGTCTCCTCGACGGCGATGGCGAGGCGCATCGCCTCCTTGACCGCCTCCGAGCGCGAGCCGGCGTGGTCGGGCCCGCAGCCGAGCGTCTCGTCGAACTCCCGGAGAACGTCGTCGTCCGCGCCGATCCAGATGCCGATCGTGGTGCCGTCCGAGGCCATGTCTCGACCTGGTTCGCGGGGGACTAAACACGCGGGATATCGCTTTCGTGATGCTCGGCGGTCCGCTCGTGGTTGGGATTGTCGGGGCCGCTCTGGACTTCCCTTGGAGAGGCTCACCGCTCGCGCTACGGATCGATCCGGTCGTTCCAAGGGTTTATGACGTTCGAGACTCAGCGGGAAGTGACCACGTTGCCAGAACGAACTCGAAAACCGAGTCCGATCCTGCAAGGCTGCAAGGCTAATCTTGCAGGCCTGTTCCAGTAGACCTGCAAGGACGCGCGAAAAACGCATGACGTGAAAGGGGTAAGCGAAAACGCTCTGTGAAAATAAGAGACCTTATCCTGTGTTAGTGCCGAAGATTGATGCCGGTGGCGTGCGAGGAGTCGATCGATGGTCGACACCGAGGCGACGGTCAGGATGAAGGTTCCCTCGTACCAACGGGAGGAGTGGCGGGCGCACGCCGACGAACTCGGGATGAGCCAGAGCGAGTTCGTCAGGTCGATGGTCCAGGCCGGACGTCACGGGTTCGACCTCGATACCGAAACCGGGGAACCCCGTTCTGACGATGCGACCCCAGGGGTCGACGACCTCGAAACACGGGTCCTCGACGTTCTGGACGAGGAGTCCCGTTCGTGGGACGAGATCGTCGGAGCGCTCACCAAGGACCTCGAAGACCGGCTCGAAACCACCCTTCAGCGCCTCCAGCGCGAGGGGCGCGTCCAGTACAACGGCCGTCGGGGTGGCTACGCCGTGACCGGGACGGATGTCGACTGAGACGGTCTCGCCGGACGACCCGGTCGCGTACTTCCTCCAGAACCTCGAATATCAGGGGCGCTCCGAGCGCACCCGTGCGGCGTACGAACGTGTGCTCCGTCGATTCGAACGGTTTCTCGACGACTCGGCGGGGCGGACGCTCGCCGAAGCCGGCGAGCACGAGTGTATGGCCTGGGTGCACTCCTTGCGAACGGACCTGGCTCGGAGCACGGTGGCGACCTACGCGACGTATCTCCACCGGTTCTACACCTACATGGCCCGCGTCGGTGCCTTCGAGGCCAACCCGATGGCGCTCGTGGTCGAGGGGATGGACGAGACGATCGACAAGAACCCTCACCGACGGGATATCTCGTTGTCCGCGATGCGGGCGTTCGTCGCCGACATCCACCATCCCCTCGACCGGGCCCTCGTGGTGACGCTGCTGAAGACCGGAATGCGCGTCGGCGAGCTCTGTAACCTCGATCTACGGGACCTCACGCTGGCCGACGACGAGCTCGCCGCTCGACTCCCCCTCGGAAGTAGAGCGCTCCAGGACCGCGAAAACGCGGTCTACGTCAGAAGCGACGTCTCGAAGGGGGCTGTCGTCAACGGCGAGGAACGACGCGCCTCGAACAAACGGAAACGAGCGACCGTGGTCCCGGTCGACGGGGAACTCCGCTCGACCCTCCGGTGCTGGTTCGCCATCCGGCCGGATACGACCTCACCCGCCGAACCGCTGTTCCTCAACACCGGCCGCAAGTGGGGTGAACGCCTCACACCGGCGATGGTGGGTCGGATCGTGCGGGAACACGCCCGAGAAAACGACTGGTACCGAACGGGTGGCGGGGCGAGCGAAAACGTCACCCCCCACTACTTCCGGCATTTCTTTACGACGCACCTCCGTGACCGTACCGGCGACCGCGGCATCGTGAAGTACCTCCGCGGTGACGTCGCCAGCGACGTCATCGACACCTACACCCACGACTGGGGTGGCCGGGTTCGCGAGCGATACTTGTCAAATATTTATAAGCTATTCTGACGGTCCGGTGATACTATCACGTCTCATCTCGAACTCGTAAATCATATGCTGTTATATGAACACGGCACCTGGGAAGTGCAGGAGCCTGGTCGGACCGGTTTTCTCGATACCGAGCGCGTGTAGGCGTTCGTCGTTGGCTTGGGACGATGACCACCGAGCCGTATAGCAGTTTTTCCCGTCTCGGCCCAATGCAATTTACCGAACATTAATCAGGATCGATGCCGTCGGTTGTGGCATGACATCACTTGACGATGTTTTTATCGTGGATGCGGTGTGCCACGCGTACGACCAGACCGAGGCGAACTACCGGGTGCCCGAATATGCAGCACAGGTGGTACAGATCGGCGTCGGCTTGGAGAACGCGATGCCGGACGGTTACGCACGCACGGAGGAAACCTTTCTCAGCGACTGGGCCATCGAGAACACGGAGAACGCGCTCTTCCGTGAAAGTCAGACGGATTTCAGCGTCATCCATCCACAGTCCATTGCGGCGTTCCACGACGGCCTTACCGCGCTCGATAAAGCGATCGCCTACCAGGAACGCAACCCGTACCGTGGCGCGGCGCTCGCCAGCATCGACGCTGTTGGGACGGACGACCCCGAGGCAGAACTGACGCGTCAGGTCGACGAGTTCGACCCCCACGGCGTGAAGGTCTATCCCTCTTACTGGGAGGAGGATGGGACCCACCATCCATTCAAAATGGACGATCCCGAGACCGCGTTCCCACTCTGGGAACGCGCGAGCGACCTCGGTCTCGACGTCGTCGCCGTCCACAAGGCCCTCCCGTTCGGCGCTGCCCCGATGGACTCCTACAAGGTCGGCGACGTCGAAGAAGCCGCCAACTGCTTCCCCGAACTCAACTTCGAGATCGTCCACGGCGGATTGACGTTCGCCAAGGAGACCGGTTGGCAGATCGCCCGCCACTCGAACGTGTACGTCAACCTCGAACTCACCCTTGCGGAGGCCGTGACGACGCCGAAAACGTTCACCGAGACGTTTCAGGACCTCCTCTACGCTGGCGGGAAACACGCGGTCGACAAGATCCTCTGGGGAACCGGTGCGCCACACTTCCATCCCCAGCTCCTCCTAGAGCGATTCTGGGAGTTCGACTTCCCCGAGATGGAGAGCTTCTCCGGGAGCTTCACGATCACGGAGGACGACAAGCGGAAGATCCTCGGGGCGAACTTTGCGGAGGCGCACAACTTCGACCTCGACGAACTGAAAGACCGAGCCGCGAAGGGCGAGTCCAGCACCGGGGAGACAGTGGCCGAACCGTGGTCGACGACGGACTTCGAGGTGGCATCGTGACGACAACAGCGGCCGTCCGCGATGCGCTTCGGGGGATCGTGGACCCGTGCAGCGTGGCGACGGGGTCCAACCTCGACATCGTCGAGATGGGGCTCGTCGAATCGATCGACGTCTCCGACGGACACGCCCGGGTCGGGATGCGACTCACGACGCCCGCGTGCCACATGGGTCCGTACTTCATCAAGGAGACCAAGGAGCGCGTCGGCGCGCTTCACGATGTAGAGTCGGTATCACTCGATACCGACGGTGGCTTCGAGTGGTCCGAGGACATGATGACCGACGATGCCAAGGAACGCCGTCAGGCAGTCCTCGACGAACAGGAACGACGCTACCGCGAGGAGATCGAGGCCGAGCGTCGTTCGGTCGTTCGAGAGTAGCGACGAAGCGAGCGATCCCATCGCCCTTCTATCGAGCAGCGCTTCGCCGAGTTTCGGGCTGTCGCTGAACGAACGCTGGAGGTGTCTCAATATTTAGCGCAGGTGAGTCCATGGCGTCGCACGGCGACACGACGACCGGTTGGCGATCGCGCTCGACCGTCATCCCCTCGACCAGGTCGACCGCACCGCCCTCGACACGGATCGAGGGTTGGGACGAGTACACGGTCGTTACCACGCTGGACCCCATCCCGATTATCAAATAGAAACTCTAAAATAGCAGAACTTATTAAGAACGAATATCTTGATAACAATATAACGATGTACGAACGCACTCGACGACGGGTTCTCACGGCGAGCGGGACGGCAGCCCTCTCCGTGATGGGGCTGTCCGGCTGCGTCGGTCGAAGCAGTCCGAGCGGTAACGACAGCGCCAGCAGCACCAACAACAAGGGGGAAACCAGCCGTGCCGGCGGTGGGAGGAGTGGTGGAAAGCTCACGGTCGCCTACGTGCCGATCTACCCGAACATGCAGCACTACATCATGCAGGAGGAGGGCTACTACGACTCCCTCGCGACCGAGGTTACGGCCAAGCGTTTCTCCGACGGCCCGAGCGTGGTCAAGGCGTTCGCGAGCGACGAGGTCGACATCGCGCTGTTCGGTGTCACGCCGGCCATGGTGCTCACCGACAAGAGCAAGCAAGCCGACGTTCTGGCGGCGAACAGCCGGAACGGCTTCCGGGCGATGGCGACGAACGCGTTCGCCGACCTGTACGCGGACCGAGAGGGCGACGCGTTCGCGGCGTTCGAAAAGCAGGAGGGCCGGAAAGTGAAGTTCGGGGTCCCGCCGGACGGGAGCGTGCCGGATATCACCCTTCGTTACTGGATCGAACGGGACCTCGGTCTGGGGGAACTGGAGTCGGTCGTGGAGAAGGTGACGGTGTCCCCGGCGAAGGCCCCACGGACGATGGGGAGCGGCGGGGTCGATGCGACGATGATCCAGGAGCCGTTCGCGACGGTGATCGAAAACGAGCGGGGCTTCGGGGAGGTCGCCTGGTCGGGCGACGTCCTTCCGGGACACCCGGTCACGGTCACGTTCGTCCAGAACAGCGTTCCGAGAGACGTCGCCGAAGGGTTCGTCGAACAGCACAGCAAGGCGACGCAGTTCGTCCGGGAGAACCCGGCGAAGGCGGCTGCGGACGCCGCGGCGGTCATCGGGTCCGGTGTCAACGCTGACCTGGCCCGGAGAGCGATCGACTCGCGAGCTTCCGACTTCCTCTCGGACCCTCGCGAGGTACGAACGCAGTCCGAGGAGATGGCCGAACTCGTCGAGGAGGTCGGGAACACCGAGTCGACGGTTTCGCCGAAGCGGCTCTTCGACTTCGGCGTCTACGATGGAGTCTCGGAGCGATGAGCGTCGGAACCGGCGACGCCGACTCGGCCACGGAAAAGCGGTCGTTCCCCGATCTGAACCCAGGCCGGATCGTGAGAGGGACCCTCGGGACCGCCGGATTTCTCGTGCTCTGGTGGGTCGCGTCGTCGCTGGTCGAACCGGCGTATCTCCTCCCGAGCCCGGCGGCGGCGGCAAGCGCCTTCGTCGAGCAGCTCACGATGAGCGCGTGGTTCACCGTCCCGCTGGTCGGTACCGAGATCCGAACGTCACGCATGGTGGTGAAACTCGCTCAGACCCTGCTCCACTACGTTCCGGGGCTGCTCGTCGGTGCCTCGTCCGGTATCGCGTTCGGGATCGCCCTCGGCTGGAGCGGGCGGCTCGACGACGCGCTGACGCCGGTCGTGCGGGTCCTCCGGCCGATCCCGCCGCTGGCGTGGGTCGTGTTCGCGATCGTGTGGTTCGGGATCGGACACGCCGGGGCGGCGTTCATCGTCTTCGTCGGCGCGTTCTGGATCAACGTCTACGGGGCGTACAGCGGCGTCGAGGACACGCCGGGGCGGCTCACGGAGGTCGCGTCGAGCCTCGGGGTGCGGGCGGACCTCGGGATGATCCGTCACGTCGTGTTGCCGAGCGCCGCCCCGCAGATCCTGACGAGCTTCCGGACGAGCATCGGCCGGTGTCTGATGATCGTCGTGGGCGCGGAGCTCTTCGGGGCCCCCGGGGTCGGCTACGAGATACTCAACGCCTCGAACAACCTCGCGATGGACACCAGCGTCGCGTACATGCTGGTGATCAGCCTCGTCTATCTCGTGACCGACGGGGCGTTCCGCGGTCTCGAAGGGAGGATGCTCGCATGGCGCGAGTGAGCGACGGCGAGCCGGGACGGACCGACGACTACACAACCGACGACTGCACGACCGCCACCGAACGTGCCGACGGAGCGGACCGGGCCAACGAGACGCCGGTGGTCCTCGTCGACGGGGTGAGCAAGCGCTACGAATCCGAGCGCCAGTCGGTACAGGCGCTCGACGACGTCCGGTTCACCGTCGAGACCGGCGAGTTCGTCTGTCTCGTCGGGCCGTCGGGCTGTGGAAAGACGACCCTCCTCCGAGCGGTCGCGGGGCTCGAAACGCCGACGAACGGGGCGGTCGTGGTCGACGGCGAGCGGGTCGAGGGACCGGGAACCGACCGCGGGATGGTGTTCCAGGAGTACGGCCTGTTCCCGTGGCTCACCGTCCAGGAGAACGTCTGTTTCGGGCTCGAACGCCAGGGAATGGCGCGAGAGGCCTGTGACAACCGGTGTTACGAGATGCTCGACCTCGTCGGGCTCGACGGGTTCGCCGATGCCTACCCGAAAGAACTGAGCGGCGGCATGAAACAGCGGGTCGCCGTCGCCCGCGCGCTCGCCGTCGACCCCGAGATCCTCCTGCTGGACGAACCGTTCGGGAGCGTCGACGCGCGGACTCGCGAGCGGCTCCAGAACGAACTCCTCGATATCTGGCGAACGACCGAGAAAACGACGCTGTTCGTGACCCACGAGGTCGACGAGGCCGTCGTTCTCGGCGACCGGGTCCTCGTCATGGGTGCCGACCCCGGCCGGGTAGTGGAGACGGTCGACGTCGACCTCCCGCGACCACGCTCGCGAACGGACGAGGCGTTCGTCGCGTACACCGAACGGGTCCGCTCGCTCATCGGCGGCGGGACGACCGATCGGTTTTAACAATTCGAAGGTCTAATTTATCACATGGAAGTCGTGAGCGTCTCGATGACGGACACCCTGCTCGACCGGATCGACGGGTTCGCGGACGAACACGGGTACGCGGGTCGAAGCGAGGTGATGCGCGAAGCGGCACGGGGGCTGCTCGACGAGTTCGACGACGACCGACTCGCGGACCGTGAACTGATGAGTACGGTCTCCGCGCTGTTCGAGTACGACAGCCCCCGCGTCGAGACCCGGATGCGGCGTCTCCGACACGAGTACGACGACCTCCTCGCCTCGACCACGCACGACTGCGTCGGCGAGGAGCACGGCTGCATGGAATCGTTCGTTCTCGAAGGCGACCTCGAGGAGATCTCGTCATTCGTCAGGAAGGTTCGCGCCGTGGACGAAGCGCTGACCGTCGAGTACACCCTCCTCCCCATCGAGCCCATCGACGAGCGACCCGTCCACACCGAGTGAAGTCGTAAATCAACGATAATCGGCTTCAGACGACCGCAGACATCCTTTTCCGACCGGCTCCACAAGCAAGAGCGATGGCAATCGACACCGACCAGATAGACGGTTCGACGGCGGTCGTCACCGGTGCGTCCTCCGGGATCGGCGAAGCGACGGCCAGTGCGCTCGCCGACGAGGGGGCGAACGTCGTTCTCGCCGCACGCCGCGAGGACGAACTCGAATCGCTCGCCGACGCGATCGAAGCCGACGGCGGCCGCGCGCTCGCCGTCCCCACCGACGTCACGAACGAGGACGACCTCGACGCGCTCGTCGACGCCGCGCTGGAGACCTTCGGGACGATCGATATCCTCGTGAACAACGCCGGCGTGATGCTCCTCGAACCCGTCGAGCGCGCCGACCGCGAGAACTTCCGGCAGATGGTCGAGGTCAACCTCCTCGGGCTGATGAACCTCACCCACGCCGTCCTCCCGGTGATGCAGGACCAGGGGAGCGGCCACATCGTCAACGTCTCCTCGACGGCCGGTCGGCAGGCGAACGCGAACTCCTCGGGCTACAACGCGACGAAGTTCGGTGTCAACGGGTTCACCGAGGCGCTCCGCCAGGAGGTCACGGGGGAGGGGGTCCGCACGACGATAATCGAGCCCGGCGCGGTCGAGACCGAACTCCCGGAGCACATCCCCGACGAGGAGGTCAAAGAGCAGATGGAGGAGGGCCTGTTCGATTCGATGACACCACTCCAGAGCGAGGACATCGCGCGGGCGGTCGCCTACGCCGTGACCCAGCCCCAGCACGTCAGCATCAACGAGATGCTGGTTCGGCCGACCGACCAGCAGCGCTGACGAAGGCCATCCACACGAGCGGTAGGGAGCACCGCGGGCCGGGGGCTTCCGCGAGACGCAACTACTCGTCCGCCGATCGGGACCGTTTCGGTATGAAGTTCGAGGAGAGCGACGAGGGGAAACGGGTCGTCGACCGGGAGGGGAACGTCATCGGCGAGGTCGCGACCGTCCGCGACGGCATCGGCTACGTGAGGAAGACCGGCGAGGAGAGCGTTATCGACGCCATCACGACGAGTCTCGGCTGGGACGACAGCGCTATCCAGGAGCTCGAACGCGAACACGTGGACGCCATCGACGACACCGAAGTGCGGCTCCGGGCGTTCTGGAGCGGCCCGAGCGGCCGGCGAGGATTTATACCGACGTCCGTTATCCCCTCTCGATGGTGCGACCGTTCGAAACCGTTCGTCGCAGGGGCGGGATAGCGTGAACCTCGGTGTGAGTTCGGAGCACGTTCTGTCCGGCATGGAGCGGCTGGCGGCGCTCTGTATCGCCCTCGGGCTGATACTGGGGCTGCTGCGGCGGTTGGTCTTCCAGCTCCCGTCCCGACTGGGGGTCTGGATGATGTTCTTCGGGCTGTTCCTGTTGATCCTCACCGTTGCGCTCGACCGAACGCTGTGAGGTGACCCCGCTCGAACGAACTCTCCGATGGGTGAACTTTTACTGTACGGTGACTAACAGCGGAGTGCCATGCGTCGACGAACATACCTTCTCACCGCCGGGGCGTTATCAGCCGGACTTCTCGCAGGCTGTAGCAGCGGCGACAGTGGGAACAACAGTAGCGGTGGAGGCGGCGGGAGCGGCGGTACCGAGGGCGACAACGACGACGACAGCGACACGGATTCCGGGTCGGGGAACGACAGCGATGCCGAGTCGGATACCGATTCAGACGACTCGGATCCCGACAACGGGACGGATTCGAACGGCAGCGACGACGACACCGATTCGGATTCCGACAACGGAACCGATTCCGACGACTCGGAGACCGACGTCGGCTCGGACGACGGCAACGAAACCGACTCGGGCGACGATTCGGATTCCGACAACGAATCCGATAGCGACAACGGGTCGGACGACGATTCGGACGGCGACAACGGGTCGGACGACGGCGACGATAGCGACACCGACGCCGTCGCGAACGCCAGTTCGAACGCCAGCGACTCGGATGACTCCGACTGACGGAACGCGCGAGGGTTTCATACCGGTTCTGACACGGGCCGGCGATCGAAAGCCGAAGGGACAACCGGCGGACAGCGATAGTACGATACGGGGCGAAGGAGGATCCACCCATTCCCCTTGCTATCCTCCGACGGACCCCATGCTCTAATTCTCGAAACCGGACGCCGGGCAGCCGGCCACGAACGCGCCGAGACGGACCGGGAGAACGGGGTATCGCGGTTCGAGCTCCGGAAGTCGGACGGCCGGATCGACACGAGCCGTTTTTCACCCCGTCAATCGAGCGCCGCGAGGTCCGCTTCGAGCGCGTCGGCTGCATCGAGTCGAAGCCGTTCGGCGGTCGCTTCGTCGAGGCGGGCCGGTCCCGATATCGAAGCCGTGAGCGGCCGATAGTTCGCCGGGTCGAAGTCCATCGTTTCGAGGTACTCGCGGACGGCCGGAGCACCGATGCCGTCCTCGACGGCCGCGTCGGTCAGCTCGCGGAGTTCGGCGAAGGGCGGAACGCCGATCCGCTCGTCGCCGGTCCCGGGGTCGCCGACCTGTACCGGGGTGTCGTTCGTGCGTTCGACGAGGTTCGCGACCGTCTCGACCAGTTCGAGAACCTGGCTCGGAAGCGCCGTGTCGGGCGCGCGCCACTCGACCGTCGGCTGCTTCCCGCGGAGCCGTACCGGCGTCAGCACCGCGTTCTCGGGCTGGAAGTGCTCGCCGAACGCCGCGTCGTCGATGCCCGCCTCACGCGCGAGCGCTTGCAGCTCACGATAGCGAGCCTCGATGCGGTTCTCCCACTCCGCGACGTCGGTCGTGTACTCCCAGAGGTCGCGATAGCGCTCGAATCGCACGCCGGACTCGTGACGGTAGACGTGGGCCCGCGAGCAGTTCGCGATGCGCTCGCCGCGGTAGTACGGCGACGAGCTCACCAGCGCGAGCGCGGGGTCGAGCGCGGTCAGCAGGTTCAGCTGTCGTGTCACGCGCTCGCGCTCGAAGTGAACGTGCGTGCCGGCACAGTTCTTCGCGGGCTCGATACCGTCGCCGTAGATGCGTTCGAGGAGCTTCCCCCGGGCCGACCGGACCGCCCCGGTCTGTGACGACAGCGGCGTTCCGAGCGGAACGAGCCGTCGTCCATCGGACGCGGCGGCCCCGATCACGGTTTCGAGCACCTCGACGAGCGTCTCGCGGAGTTCCGGGATCGAACCGACCGGCGGGGTTTCGACCTCGATCATCGCGTCGACGAACTCGGGCGAGACCCGGTCGTGCGCCTCGACGAGGTCGCGCCCGTCGCACAACCTCCCTCCCCCGTCGACCACCCAGTATTCGGCTTCCAGTCCTAATCGCATGGCGTCCCTACCTGCATGGGGTATCTGTATCTGATGCTTTGCGCATCACCGAACGCTGCTCGTTGTGGGACGGAGACGAGCCGGCCGAGCCGCTGTGGGGCCGAACTCGCGGACGGGTTGGCGATCGAGTGTTCCACCCCACTACGACAATCGACCGGGCCACGACCTCTTTCGTGGGGCTCGATAGCGTGCGGGAGCCGGCACGTTCTTCACGATAGAGTATAGTAGATACTCCTGTAGGGAGCCGCCGAGAGCGGTCGCCGTCGACGCGAGTGCCTTCGCCGACCCACTGAATATCAGACCTCGAATAAAGAAGTCCGATCGGGAACCGAATCGAGATCTCTGCCCAGAATCCGTGTTACGTCGGTTCGTTGCAGCTCGCCTCGAATTCGAATACAAGACGTCACTGATCCGGTGTGCATAGAGTAAAGTATTCGGAGCCGGATCGTCACCTAATGGATGGAACGGTGGCGGTGATCGGCGGCGGTTCCACGGGGACGGGTATCGCCCGGGACCTGGCGATGCGCGGGTTCGACGTGACGCTCGTCGAGAAGGGCAACCTCACCCACGGGACCACCGGCCGAATGCACGGCCTGCTTCACAGCGGGGGTCGCTACGCGGTCTCCGACCGATCGAGCGCGCGCGAGTGTATCGAGGAGAACCGCGTTCTCCGGGAGATCGCGACCCACTGCGTCGAGATGACCGGCGGATTGTTCGTCCAGAAGGAGGGCGACGCCGACGAGTACTTCGAGGAGAAACTCGAGGGCTGCCGGGAGTGTGACATCCCGGCGGAGGTCGTCTCGGGCGAGGAAGCCCGGGCGATCGAACCCTACCTCGCGAAGGACGTCAAACGCGCGATCCGGGTGCCCGACGGCGCGATCGACCCGTTTCGGCTGTGCGTCGCCAACGCCGCGAGCGCGATCGAACACGGCGCGCGCGTCGAGACCCACGCGAAGGTGACCGACGTGCTCGTCGAGGACGGCGCGGTCGTCGGCATCGAGGTCGAACACGAGAGCGGGCCGGGGAAGCGAGTCCATCGAAAACCCGGCACCGTCGAGGAGATCCGCGCCGACTACGTCGTGAACGCCACGGGCGCGTGGGCCGGTCGGGTGGGCGCGATGGCGGGCGTCGACGTCGAGGTCCGCCCCTCGAAGGGCGTGATGGTCGTGATGAACACCCGACAGGTCGACACCGTGGTGAACCGGTGTCGGCCGAAGGGCGACGCCGACATCATCGTGCCCCACGAGACCGCCGCGATCCTCGGGACGACGGACGAAGAGGTCGAGGACCCCGAGGACTACCCCGAGGAGGGCTGGGAGGTCGACCTGATGATCGACACGCTCTCCGAACTCGTCCCGATCCTGCAGGAAGCCCGAACCATTCGATCCTTCTGGGGCGTGCGGCCGCTCTACGAGCCCCCGGGAACCGGAACCACGGACCCCACCGACATCACACGGGACTTCTTCCTGCTCGACCACGACGAACGCGACGATCTGCCGGGAATGACCTCCATCGTCGGCGGGAAGTTCACGACCTACCGGCTGATGGCCGAGAAGATCTCGGACCACGTCTGCGAACAGTTCGGGGTCGAGGCCGAGTGTCGAACCGCCGACGAGCCCCTGCCGGGCAGCGAGGACATCGGGAACCTCGACGAGTACATGGACGAGTTCGGGCTTCGCTCGCCGATCGCCAAACGGAGCACCAAGCGCCTCGGGAGCTTCTCGCCGCAGGTGCTCGGCGGGAGCGACCCCAACCCCGTCGTGTGTACCTGCGAGGCCGTGACCAGCGCCGAGATCGACAAGGCGATCGACGAATCGGGAACGGACCTCAACGCGGTCCGGCTCCGCACCCGGGCCTCGATGGGCAACTGTCAGGGGGCCTTCTGCTGTCAGGGGATGGCGAGCCAGCTCCACCCGACCTACGACGAACCCACTGTGCGCGACGCCTACGACGAACTCTACCAGGAGCGCTGGAAGGGCGAGCGCCACGGCCTCTGGGGCGAACAGCTCTCACAGGCCGCGCTGAAGTACGCCCTCCACGCCACGACGCTGAACCGCGACCGCGACCCCGCCGCACGCGAGTCCGACCTCGACTTCGCGGCGTTCGACGACGGACGGACCGCGACGAACGCGGGCACCGACGTCTCGCGTTCCGAGCGCGAAACCGCCGCCGACGGCGGTCGACGACCGACCTCTCCGAACGGGGACTCCGATGGCGATTCGTGAGGACGTCCTCGTCGTCGGCGGCGGCCTCGCCGGGATGAGCGCCGCGCTCTCGGCGGCCGAGACCGGCGCGACGGTTCGATTGCTCTCGCACAAGAAGAGCACGCTCCGTCACGCCAGCGGCCTCGTGGACTGTTTGGGCTACAGCGGCGACGACGGCCCCTTCGCGGACCCCTACGCGGCGATGGACGACCTCCCGGACGACCACCCCTACCGGATCGTCGGCGAATCGGCGGTTCGCGAGGGGTTCGACCGCTTCGATAGCGTCGTCGGCGACAGCTATCGGGGCGGTCACACCGACGTCAACGCGCTGATTCCGACCCAGGCCGGGACGATCAAACCGACGGCGCGCTATCCGGCCTCGATGGCGGCAGGCCTCGCGAGCGACACCCGCTCGACACTACTGGTCGGATTCGAGGGCCTGAGCGACTTCGACGCGCCGCTCGCGGCCGACCGCCTCGCCGCGGCGGGCGTCCCGTTCGACGTCCGGGGTGTGACGCTCCGCTTCCCGAAGAAGTTCCGCGCCGACGCCAAACTCACGCGGTACGCGCGGGCGCTCGACCGGGACGAGGAACCCGACAAAGACCGCGCGCCCCGGTTCGACGGGGTTCGGCGGGCGCTGGCCGAACTCGTCAGGCCGAAACTCGACGGGGCCGAGCGCGTCGGCTTTCCGTCCCTCATCGGCGACGACCGCAACGACGAGGTCCGCGACGACTTGGAGGAACGCCTCGGCGTCCCGGCCTTCGAGCTCGCAGCGTCGCCGCCGAGCCTCCCCGGTGTGCGCCTCGAATCCCGCTTCCTCGCGGCGCTCGACGAGGCGGGCGTCCGACGGACCACCGGCAACCCCGTCGTCGACTACGAGTCCGCGGATGGGGCCATCACGACGGTCTACACGGACAACAACGGCCAGCGCGTGCCCTACGGTGCCGACCAGGTCGTCCTCGCGACGGGCGGGCTCGTTGGAAAAGGGATCGGGAGTTCGCGCGAGAGCGTGCGCGAACCGGTCTTCGACTGCCATATCCCCCACCCCGAGGACCGGTACGACTGGTCCGCGACCGACGCCTTCGGCGACCAGCCGTTCGCCCGGTTCGGTGTCGTCCCCGACGACGACCTCCGACCGCTCGACGCGGCCGGGGAAACCGAGTTCTCGAACCTCCGTGCCGCCGGCAGCGTGCTCGGCGGTGCGGATTTCGCCGCCCAGAAGTGCGGGAGCGGCGTCTCGCTCGCGACCGGTCACGTGGCCGGCGAGCGTGCAGGAGCCCTGATCTAACTACCACAATGAGCGACGCAGACACGACCCCGACCGACGCCAGCGACGAATCGTTCGAACCAGTTGACGTCTTCTCCGGCGAGCCGATGGACCTCCGGCCCGGCGCGGACGACTGCTATAAGTGCACGACCTGCGATACGTCGTGCCCGGTGGCGGAGGTCGACGACGACTTCCCCGGCCCGAAGTTCCAGGGCCCCGAACAGTGGCGGCTGAAACGCAAGGGCGACGACGACATCGACCCCTCGATCAATGCGTGTTCGAACTGCATGCGGTGTGACAACGCGTGTCCCTCGTCGGTGCCGCTCAGCCAGATGCACAACGAGGCGCGCGGGGCGTTCGTCGAGCGCCAGATGGAGAAGCTCTCGACGGAGTACATCCGGAATCGGATCCTCGCCAACTACCACACCTCGGCGTGGTTCGCCTCGAAACTCCCGCGGGTGGCGAACTTCGCGATGAACTTCGGGCCGGCGCGCTGGGCGATGGAGAAGACCCTCGGCGTGACGGCCGAACGCGAGTTCCCGGCGTTCGCGGGGCAGACCTTCCGTGAGTGGTGGGCCGAGCGTGGCGGGGCCCACGTCGAGAACCCCGACAAACGGGTGGCCTACTTCCACGGATGTTACTCGAACTACAACACGCCAGAGGTCGCGAAGGCGCTGGTCCACGTCTACGAACACTTCGGCTACGAGATACTCGTGCCACCCCAGAAGTGTTCGGGCACCCCGATGTTCGCCAACGGGATGCTCACGGACGCCCGCCGACACGCCCGGACCAACGTCGAGGAGCTCGCGGCGGCGATCGACGACGGGGCCGACGTCATCGCCTCCTGTACCTCGTGCTCGATGGCGCTCCGCCAGGAGTACCCCGAGCTCTTCGACATCACCGACATCGAGACGGTCGCACAGAACACGTACGAGGGCCTCGAATACCTCCGGATCAACGAGGACCTCCGGGGTGCGGTCGAGGAGGGCGAGGTCGACATGCCCGATATGGCCTACCACGCGCCGTGTCACGCCCGGAATCAGGGTCTCGACCGCCAGGCCGTCGAACTCTTCCGTGACCTCGACGGGGTCGACGTCGAGGACGTCGGGCCGTCGTGTTCGGGGATCTCCGGGACCTACGGCTGGAAGGAGGAGAAGTACGACAAGTCGATGGAGATCGGCGAGGAGATGTTCGAACACATGGAGGCCGGCGCGGGCGAGGAGGGCATGACCGAGTGTCCGACGTGTGCGATGCAGATGGAACACGGCACCGGCTACGAGATCACCCATCCCCTCGAAGTGCTCCGGGAAGCGCTGACCGGGACGTCGGCGTCCTGAGGTCGAACGAACCCATCGATCCCGGCGGTCGCGATTGACACCGGGTGCGCAATTCGTAACTATCTGCGGCGACTATCGACGGACATTGAGCGAACCAAACGACCACGACGCCGTGCTCGCCGGTGTCAGGGCGGCACTCGAGGACAACGGGTTCGACGTCGAGTGGGTCGACTACGACGACGAGCACGGCGCGATCGTCGTCCAGTACGCGACCATCGTCGGCGCTGCCGACGAGATCAGGGACGTCCTCACGACGGACATCCCGAAGACGATGGGGGCGTTCCAGGGCCCCGTACTGGCGGCGAGCGACCCCGACCCCTACACCGAACTGGTCGTGCTGGTCGTCAACTCCCGGACGACGCCGGCCGAACGGACCGGGAAGCTCCGCTGGGAGATCGCCTGGGAGTGGGTCCCCGGCGAGGCGGGGGTCTCGCCCACGGAGTACGAGGAACCCCTCCAGCGGGTGCTCTCGACGGCCGTCGTGATAGACGACGAGGGAACACACGAAATCGACGCCGAGTTCGAGTTCACCGACACGGAGTGAGGCGAACGGAGGCCCCCGTGGCGTGACGCAGGAGTTTCGGCTGTGAGCTACCCGTTTTTCCCGTTTTTCCCGTTCTTCCTGCTCTTCTTGGTCCTGCCCGTGAGGTCGTCCGGTGCGGTCTTCGGCGCGTTCTTCGGCCGCTTCTTTCGGTTGTTCCCGCGTCGTTCGCGCTGGAGCGGGATCGGGACGCCGCCGCCCGACTCGATCCAGTCGAAGAGCCGGTCGTGCATCGCCTTCCGGCGCTGCTCGTGATTCCCGTCGTCGAACAGGTTGTTCGCCTCCGCGGGGTCGGCCCGGAGGTCGTAAAGTTCGTCCTGCATCGGCCCGTAGTACCAGATGTACTTGTACTGGTCCTGCCGCGTACTGAACATGGTCGGGTGCTTCGGGAAGCCACCCCAGAACGATTCGTAGTAGGGCTCCTGACTTCGGGCGGTTCCCTCGCCGGCCAGCGCGGGGAGGAAGGACTCCCCGCTCATGTAGTCTGGGCGGGAGCGACCGGCGACCTCGAGGAACGTCGGCGCGAGGTCGATGTTCGAGACCGCCCGGTCGATGGTCGTCCCGGACTCGACGAGCCCCGGTGCCCACGCGAGCAACGGAACCCGCATCGAGGGTTCGTAGGCGGTCTGCTTGCCGATGAGGCCGTGTTCGCCGAGCGAGAAGCCGTTGTCGGACATGTAGAGCGTCAACGTCGAATCGGCGACGCCGGACGTATCGAGCTGGTCCATCACCGCCCCGATGCTCTCGTCGAGCGAGAGCAGCGTCTCACAGTACCTCCGGTAGAGGGTATCGAACCCGGACGGGCCGCCGAACCCGAAGTTGCCGCCGAAGACGTAGTCCACCCCGCGAACGCTGTCGCGCTGTTCGCGCACCCAGTCCGGTTTGTCCCGGTAGTTCGCCGGGGAGTTGGCCATCGTCTTCGGGTACTCGATCGGCGCGTCGGCGTATCGTCCCCGATGACGGCGCGCGGGGCGGAACCAGGCGTGTGGGGCCTTGTGGGAGAGATAGAGGAAGAACGGTTTGTCGCCGCTCCGGTTTCTGAGCCACTGGAGCGCGTACTCCGTCAGGATGTCGGTGATGTAGCCGCTGTGGTCCACCCAATCGCCGTCGACGTTGAGCCGCGGGTCGAAGTAGTTGCCCTGCTTTTCGAAGCTCACCCAGCGGTCGAACGCCGGCCGGGGTTCGGCGCTGTTGATCCGGAACGTGTCCCACTTCCCGATGAACGCCGTCTCGTAGCCGGCGTCCTTGAGGTGGTCGACGAAGAACGGGTCGTGGTCGGCCTGTGGATGCTGGTTGTCGATGACGCCGTGTTCGTGGGCGTACTGACCGGTGAGGATGGAGGCCCGGCTCGGCGCACACAGCGACGTGCTGACCGTGGTGTTCGGGAGGTGTGCGCCCTGGTTCGCCATCCGGTCCATGTTGGGCGTCTCCAGGAACCCGGGCGTTCCCGGTTCGTCCATGAAGTTCATGAAGTCGTACCGGTGGTCGTCGCTCAGGACGAAGACGATGTTGCGAGGCTGGGACGTACCGGTGCTCCCGAGGAGGGCGACGTTGGACGAACAGCCGCTGAGCAGCCCGCCGACCCCGAGTCCGCCGGCCGCCTTCATGGCGTTTCGCCGGTGGAGGCGACGGCGGGGTCGTTCGGTGGTCCGGTCGGCCATGAGCCCCCTCGCCGCGTCGAACTGAAAGCCGTTTCTATCGGGTCATCGACGGGGTTCGGCGGCCGGTTCGCGCTCGCGATTCCCCTTCCGATGTTCGCTACGACCGCTATCGTGTGTCCCGACGTCGCGGGATTCGATCCAGGCGACTCACGCCTTCGAGGGGGAGTGTAGGGTGCCGTCTCGCACTACCCCTTCGTGGAGCGTGAAGAGGAGCGCCGGGACGATGATCACCAGTCCGATCACGGAGACCGCACCGAGCAACAACAGCCCGGCGTAGACGAAGATCAGGGTCGTCGAGTGTGTCGGGTTGCCCACCACCCAGGTGTAGCCCGTCGAGAGCGAACCGACGAACGAGCGGTCCCGCGAGAGAACCGCGAACGTCGTCAGCACGACGAGTGATAAGAAGATGAACAGATAGGTGCCGGCGATGGCGATGGCGAGGTACCGAAACGAGTCGGTTCGAACGTATGTCAGGAAGTAGGTAGCCGTGGCGAAACCTATGATGATTGGTACGTATATCAGGAGGGAGGCGTTTACGCCGTGTCGCCGAATAGTTGCCGTTATTTCACTGAATTTCACCTTTTTGTTGGAACGAAGCGAACGGATCGCCGAATACGCACCGAGAGTAGAAATTCCGCAGGTGACGACCGGGAGCGAACTAACAACCCAACAGACACTTATGACGACGAGAACGAGGCTGTGTCGGTACGCGAAGCCGAGGGCGTCCCTGAGCGACCCGCCGAACGATCCCTCGTTCTCGTCGTCCGCCCTCATCCGGTCGTACCCTGGAACTGCACCGCCTCGATGATCTGGTCCTGGAGGAGGAGGAACAGCACGAACAGCGGGAGGGACGCGATGATCCCGGAGGCCATGAAGAGACCCGGCCGGAACGTGAACGTATCACGCAGGATCACCAGCCCCAGCGGGAGGGTGAACGAGGCCTGGTTCTGGAGCACGACGACCGGCCAGACGAACTGGTTCCAGTTGTAGACGAACATGAAGATGGCGAGCGCGGAGAGGATCGGGCGCGAGATGGGCAGGACGATCCGGGAGTAGATCTGGAAGTTCGAGAAGCCATCCAGTCGGGCCGCTTCACCGTACTCCTCGGGGATATCCCGGAAGAACTGATAGAGCAGGAAGACGCCGAGCGGGTTCGCGACCGCGGGCAAGATCACGCCGAACAGGCTGCTGACGAGTCCCAGGTCCGAGACCGTGGTGAACAGCGGGACCAGGTTGACGTAGAAGGGGACCATGAAGCTCCCGATGATGATCGTGAGCAGGATCGACTGGCCGGGCCAGTTGAGCCGCGTGAGCGAGAACGCGATCATGGAGTCGACGATCAGGACGAGCACCGTCGCCGTCGTCGCGACGATGAACGTGTTGAGCACCCACTGGAGGATGAGGGTCCCCGAGAGCAACTCGGTGTAGTTCGCGAGCGTGAACTCCGGGGGGATGAGGTGCGGGACGGAGCTGATCGCGATCTCCTGGGGCTGTAGGGAGAGCGAGATCATGTAGAGATAGGGGACCATGAACAGTATCGCGACCGCGTACAGCCCGACGTGGACCGCGACCGTTCGTGTGGTGGCGTTGCTCAGGATACCTCGACGTCCGTTGGCGGTTGCTTCGCTCATGCTGAATCACTTCCGATGTACCGGTAGTTCACGTACGATACGACCACGAGGAGTCCGAAGAGGAGGTAGCCCACCGCCGCGGCGTAGCCGAACCGTTGCTGGCTGAACGCCGCGTTGTAGAGGTAGTAGACGAGCGTCATCGTGGAGTTGTTCGGTCCGCCGTCCGTCATCACGTAGGGTTGGCCGAACACCTGGAACTGCTGGATGAACTGGACGATCACGACGAACGCGATCGCGTTCCGCATCTGCGGGAGGGTGATGTCGCGGAAGGCGCGCCACGTACCCGCGCCGTCGAGCCGTGCGGCCTCGTACAGCCGCTCCGGGACGTTCTGCCGGGCGGCCAGCAGGATGACGAAGTTGAACCCGAGCAGCCACCAGTTGGTGACGACGGCGAGCACGGGCATCGCGAGGGCCGACGAACCCAGCCAGTTCGGCGGCGTCTCCATGATGAAGCCCAGGTAGTAGTTGATTGGCCCGAAGCCGGACGAGAGGAAGAGGCTCCAGACGATACCCACGATGGAGACCGTCAGGATGTACGGGCTGAAGTAGATCGTCCGGAGGTAGCGCCGGCCGATCACCTTCTTGTTGACGCCCAACGCGAGCGCCAGCCCGAAGATCACCATCGCCGGCACGGTCAACACGACGAAGTAGACCGTGTTCACCAGCGCGTTCCAGAACGCGGGGTCCTGGAGCATCGAGGCGTAGTTCTGGATCCCGAGGAACTCCGACTGGGCGGGGAACAGCGGGTTCCACTCGAAGAGGCTCATGTAGAGCCCCTGCAAGAGCGGATAGAGGAGGAACACACAGAAGAAGACCATGTAGGGGACCGCGAAGAGGATCCCGTCGACCGTCTCCCGTCGCTGGAGGCTCCCCTCGGTCGCTTCCGTGCGACTGAATCGGTCCCTAATTGACATCGTCGATCAACCCCTGGACGGTCTCCGCCCCGCGTTCGAGCCCGGCCTTGGGGGAGGTGCTGTGCGAGTAGATGTCGAGGAGGAAGTCCCACGTCGACGCCTCGTTCACGTTGAACGGGGTCCGTGGGAGGTACGCGAACTGGTCCTCGCTCGCCATCTCCGAGAACTTCGAGAGGGACTTCGACCAGAGGGGTGATTCCCGGAGTGCCGGGGAGTTCTGGAGCTTCGAGGCGGCGGGCAGGTGGCCCGCCTGCGTCCCCCAGATCGGGTTCTCCTGGGTGAGCCACTCGGCCACCCTCACGGCCGTCTGGGTCTGCTCTCGGTCCCTGGACTGCTTCCGGGGGAGCACGATCGTGTGGCTCCCGGACTCCGTCCAGTTCTGTTGCTTCCCGGGGGCGACGAACGGTTTGAACATGTTCCAGTCCATCCCGTCGAGCGTCTGCAACACGGCCGCGTACCAGGTCCCGTTCACGATTATCCCCAGGTTCCCGTCCTGGAAGGCGACGTCCGTTCTGCTGGCGGACGCGTTCGGGAGGTCCCACCCGTACTTGCCGGTGCTGTTGTGGTAGAGCTGGGCGATCCGGAGGCCGTTCGGGTTGTTGAACCGGACCTCGGTGAGGTCATCGTTGAAGAGCTGTCCACCCCGCTGCCGGTCGAACGCGATGAACGTCCGGAGCAGCTCGATCGGGCTCATGGCGGCCGAGGGGGCGAAGGCGTTGGCGTCCGTCTCGGTGACGATGGTGTCGCAGACGTTCTTGAACTCCCGGAAGTTCGTCGGCGGGGAGTCGGGGTCCAGCCCGGCCTCCTCGAACACCGAGCGGTTGTAGTAGGCTCCGATGGGGTGGGCGTCGAGGGGGAGGGCGAGCTGGTTCCCGTCGAACCGCATCCGCTTCCAGAGGGTCGGGACGTACTGCGAAGCGGTGGAGTCGTCGATGTAGCGGTTGTACGGCGTCAGCATCTGCCGGAACCGGCTGATGAGGGCCTGGTGCATGATCGCGATGTCGGGACCCTTGTCGGCGACCAGCGCCGTGTAGACCTTGGTGTAGTAGTCGTTCCACGGTATCCGCTGCCGGTCGATCTGGACGTTCCCGAGGGGCTGTTCGTCGTTGAATCGGCTCACGATGGACTGCATCGTGGCACCGTCACCGCCGCTGAACAGGGTCCAGAACTCGACCGTGGTGCCGGACCCGCTGGCGATGTCCCCGACGAGGGCGTTTCGGGTACTGCAGCCAGCCAGTCCCATCCCACCGGCCACGCCGAGGCCGGTGAGAAATCGCCGCCTCGAAGACGTCGTGTGTGCTCTCTCGGACGCTACCATAGTGGAATCGAGGCGTCCACCGTAATAAATGTTTATGGCCTTTGGTTCGCCGACACATCGTCCCTCCTCGAACGCGTGCGTGCCGGTTCGTTCACGGCCCGGTCTACGAAGCGTACGAGCGCTTTTCGACGTTTCGTGAACCACCAATTCACGGGCCGTCCACACGACGTGCCGTCGACGGCGTGAGGGAAAGCCATATATATACATGAATGATTGATGTAGTTTAGGATGAGCGAGATCCGCCTGGAAAACGTACGGAAGGAATACGGCGAGGGGATCGTGGCCGTGGACGACTTCAGTCTCGACATCGCGGACGGGGAGTTCATCACCATCGTCGGCCCGTCGGGGTCCGGGAAGTCGACGGTGCTCCGGATGATCGCGGGGCTCGAAGGGATAACCGACGGGGCGATCTACATTCGGGACCGGAAGGTGAACGACATTCCGCCCCAGAACCGCGACATCGCGATGGTGTTCCAGAACTACGCGCTCTATCCACACATGTCGGTCGAGAAGAACATGTCCTACGGCCTGAAGCTCAACTCGGACCTCTCGGACGACGAGATCGAGTCGCGGGTGCGGGAGGCGGCCGGGATGATGGGGATCGAAAACCAGCTGGAGAAACGACCGAGCGAGCTCTCGGGCGGCCAGCAACAGCGCGTCGCGACCGGCCGCGCGATCGTCCGCGACCCGTCGGCGTTCCTCATGGACGAACCGCTCTCGAACCTCGATGCCAAACTTCGGACGCACATGCGAACGGAGCTCCAGCGCATCCAGGAGGACCTCGGCACGACGACCATCTACGTCACCCACGACCAGGAGGAGGCGATGACGATGAGCGACCGGGTGATCATCCTGAACGAGGGGGTTCTCCAGCAGGTCGGCACCCCCCGGGAGGTCTTCTCCGAGCCGGTCAACCAGTTCGTCGCCGAGTTCATCGGGAGCCCGGCGATGAACTTCTTCGACGTCGCCCTGGACGGCACGACGCTGCGCGGCGAGGACATCACGTACACCCTCTCGGAGGAGTACGCCCAGCGGGTCGCCGAACGCGCCACCGAGGACGCGCTGGTGCTCGGGATCCGACCGGAACACATGACGTTCTCCGATGGGTCGACCGCGAACAGCATCGACGCCGTCCTCGAGGTCAAAGAGCCCGTGGGCGACGACAACTACCTCTATCTCCGGTCGGACGACACCGAGTTCACGATGCGTGTGCTCGGGCAGATAGACCAGACCGAGGGCGACGAGATCTCCGTCGCGTTCGACGAGTCCGACATCCACATCTTCGACAAGTCGACGGGGGAGAACCTGCTCTCGCAGGAACGGGAGTCGGACGCCCCGTTACAGAGTACACCGTCGTAGAAGCAGTCGTACCCTCGTTTCGTTCCGACGCACTCCGCATCGTCGTCCAGCGAACGCGAAATTTTCGGAGAACGAACCGACTCGAGGCGTCCTCGGGTCCCCTATCGGATGGTGATCCCGGCAACCGTCGCGGGTTCGAGGTCAGCGCTGAGCCCGTCGCCGTCGGTCGCGACGTCGAGCTCCTCGGCGGCGAACGAGTCGGCGTTGCCGGCGTCGACTTCGGTGTCGGGGTCCTGGCCTGCGAACAGGACCTCGGCGTCGATGGAGGCCTCACCGAGGTCGATGCCTTCGAGCCCGACGTCGACGGTGTGGGCCGCGCGGCAATCGAGGTTGGTGAGCGTGAGGAAGGTCTCGGTATCGTCCACCGAGGCGGACGCGCCGACGAGCGGGAGGTCGTCCTCGCCGACGTCGCGGGTCGGCGTTTCGAGCGAGGTTCGAACCGACTCGTTGCCCTTGTGGGGGGCGTAGAGGTCGAAGACTCGATACGTGGGCCGTGCCCACGCGTCGTCGCCGTCGGTCTCGACCAGACACTGGAGGACGTTCACGGTCTGTGCGATGTTCGACATCGTCATCACGTCGCTGTGGTGGTTGAAGACGTCGAGCACGGCGGCGGCCGAGAGCGCGTCGAAGACGGTGCCCGGCTGTTCGAGCCCGTTCGAGGCCACGGCCTCCGGATGCCAGGTCCCCCACTCGTCGATGATGACGCCGATGTCGCGCGTCGTGGCGACGGCGTCGATCGCCGCGGCGATCCGCTCGATGTGACGGTCCATCTCGAGGGCCTCGACCAGCATCTGGTCGTAGCCCTCCTCGCCGGCCTCGTCGACGTTCATCGTACGGCCGTAGTAGTGATGCAGCGTGAGGTGGTCGAGGGGGAACTCCACACCCCACTCGGCCTCGCCGACCTCCTCCATGAAGAGTCGATTCCACTCGTGGTTCTCGAACCCGCACGCGATGAGTTCGAGGTCCTCGTCGAGCATCAGGTCGTCCATCGAGCCGACGTAGGTCGCGAAGCGGCGGTACTCCCGAGCGTACTGCTCCGGGCTCATCCGACCGCCACAGCCCCAGTTCTCGTTGCCGAGTCCCCAGTAACGCACCCCGTAGCCGTCCTCGTGGCCGTTCGCCCGCCGTCGGTCGGCGAGTTCGGTGTCGCCCTCGTAGTTGCAGTACTCGACCCAGTCGGCCGCCTCCTGGGGGTCGCCGGAGCCGACGTTCGCCGCGAGGTACGGTTCGGTCCCGACGCGTTCGCAGAGCTGGAGGAACTCGTCGGTGCCGAACGCGTTGGACTCCTCGGGGTCCTCCTCGATGCCCTGGGCCCAGAACAGGTTCCGGCGGCGTGGGCGCTCCTCGCGGGGGCCGACCCCGTCCTCCCAGTGGTAGTCGTCCGCGAAACAACCGCCGGGCCACCGCAGGACGGGGATCTCGAGGTCGGCGAGCAGGTCGACGACGTCGTCACGGAACCCGTCGGTGTCGGCGGTATCGTCGCTCCAGAGGCCGTCGTAGACACAGCGGCCGAGGTGTTCGGAGAAGTGGCCGTGGACTTCGGGTTCGATACGGCCGATAGCGGCCTCAGTGTGGACGGTAACGTGTGCGTTCGACATCCTGATCCCTACTGCTCCGTGGTGGATGATAAATCAACTGGTTCCCACCCCGGCGTGAGGGTGGTCACGGACGGTGGGTTTTAAGCGCCGTCCACCGAATCGAGGGGTATGGATACGGACCTCTCCGGACGAACTGCGCTCGTCACGGGTGCGGGGCGCGGGAACGGCCGCGCAATCGCGCTCGCCCTCGCCGACCACGGGGCGAACGTCGTCGCGAACGACCTCGACGAAACCGTCGCCGAGGAGACCGCCGAGGAGATCGAAGACGCGGACGGAAACGCCGTCGCGGTGGGCGCGGACGTCAGCGACCCCGCTGCGGTCGAGGCGATGGTCGAACGCGGCACGGAGGCGTTCGATACGATAGACGTGCTCGTCAACAACGCCGGCGTCGGAACGGCGGGGCCCTTCCTCGATACCGACTACGACGACGCGTTCGAACTGAACCTCGACGTGCACCTCCGCGGCTCGCTCAACTGCCTCCGGGCGACGGTCGATGGGATGGTCGAGGCGGGCTACGGGAAGGTCGTCAACATCACCTCGATCCACACCAAGAACGGCGTCGGGATGTCGCCACAGTACGACGTCGGGAAGTTCAGCCTGCTGGGGCTCACCAAGAGTCTCGCGCTCGAACTCGGACGCGAGGGGGTCCGGGTCAACGCCGTCGCGCCGGGCTGGGCGAACACCCGGATGGTCGAGGACTTCTCCGAGGCCGTCACCGAACAGATCCAGGAGAACAACCCGCTCGGGCGGTTCGCGGAGCCCTCCGAGATCGCCGACGCGGTCACGTTCCTGGCCTCGCCCGCCGCCGACTACGTCAACGGCCACGAACTCCGCGTCGACGGCGGCCAGGTCCCCATCGACAGCTGGCGACTCGACGATCGGTAAACCGGTAAGAAGCGGTCCCGGTTCGACGACGGACGACGCTACAGGATCTGGTAGCCACCGTCGACGTACTGGAGGTGGCCGGTCATGTAGTCGGCGTCGTCGGAGGCCAAGAAGAGATACGACCCCGCGAGGTCGTCGGGCGTTCCCATACGGTCCATCGGGATCTCGGGGGTGATCTCGACGTCGTCGACCGCAGGGACGTCGGCGTCGTCGACGAAGAACGTCTCCTCGGAACCGCCCGGCGGCTCGGGGTTGCCGGTGCCGAAGGTCGTCTCGATGATCCCGGGTGCGACTGCGTTGACCCGGATACCGAACCGGGCGAGTTCGAGCGCCGCGACCCGCGTGATCATCATCACGGCTCCCTTCGAGCCGTCGTACATCGTGTGCCCGAGCTGTGCGTACTCCGAGGAGATCGAGGCGGTGTTCACGATACAGCCGGGTTCGTCGCGCGCGAGCATGTCCCGCGCGGCGGCCCGACAGCCGAGGAACACGCCCCGGACGTTGATCGCCATCACCTGGTCGAACGCGTCGACCGGGGTCTCGACCACCGAGGCCTCGCGGTAGATGCCGGCGTTGTTGACCATCACGTCGATACCGCCGAACTCCCGGGCCGCCTCCACGACGGATTCGACGTCCGCGGGCTTCGAGACGTCCGTCTGGACGAACGTCGCCCGACCCGGGCCGTCCTCGATGGCCTCGTGCGTCGGGGTCGATTCGCCCTCGTCCTTCGGTTCGTCGCGGATGTCGGCGACGACGACGGTCGCCCCCGCGTCACCGAACCGGCGCGCGACGGCCCGCCCGATGCCCGACGCGCCGCCGGTTACGACCACCGTCTCGTCCGAGAAATCGTAGGTTGATCGACCCATAGGTTCAGGCTCGCTACCGCTCGACGTAACTGTTTCCCTCCCACGTGCGGAGCCGGCGGGACGACGGATCCCGTTATCGTTTCGTTCGGCCCCGACCCCGAAGAGTATATGCCACCGGCTCGGGTGGGGGTAGTATGGAACGTCGAAGTCAGGTGGTCGACTCGCTCGGTTTCACGGACGTCGAGATGGACGACGCCTTCTGGTCGCCCCGTATCGAGACGAACCGGGCGGTCACGATCGAGTACCAGTACGACCAGCTGGAGGAGTCCGGCACGCTGGAGAACTTCCGGCGCGCCGCGGAGGGGGGATCGGGCGAGTTCAGCGGGATGTGGTTCCAGGACTCGGACGCCTACAAGTGGCTCGAAGCCGCGAGTTACGTCCTCGCCACGGAGGACGACCCGGACCTGAGGGAGCGCGTCGACGAGGTCGTGGACCTGGTGGCCGCCGCACAGGACGACGACGGCTACCTCAACACCTACTTCACCCTCGTCGAACCCGACGGTCGGTGGACGAACCTCCACATGATGCACGAACTCTACTGTGCGGGCCACCTCGTCGAGGCGGCCGTCGCCAACCACCGCGCCACGGGCGGCGATTCGTTGCTCGACGTCGCGATGGGGTTCGTCGACCACATCGAGGCGGTCTTCGCCGACGAGGACTTCGACGGCGCGCCGGGCCACGAGGAACTCGAACTCGCGCTGGTGGAGCTCTATCGCGTCACCGACGAGGAGCGGTATCTCGACCTCGCCCAGTACTTCGTGGACGTTCGCGGCCACGACGCCGACCGGTTCCGCTGGGAGGTCGAACACTACGACCGAATCGCGGGCTACGGGGAGGGGAAGGCCATCGAGGACGGGCCGGCGGGGACCTTCCTCGACGACGAGGGCGAGTACGACGGGAGCTACGCGCAGGCGCACGCGCCGTTCGACGACCAGGAGGCGGTCGAGGGCCACTCGGTGCGTGCGATGTACCTCTACGCGGGCGTGGCCGACCTCGCGATGGAGCGAGAGGAGACGGAGCCGCTGGACGTCCTCGACGACCTCTGGCACAACATGACCGAGCGCCGGATGTACGTCACCGGCGGTATCGGTCCGGAGGCCGCCCACGAGGGGTTCACCGAGGACTACGACCTCCGGAACGAGGACGCCTACGCCGAGACCTGTGCGGCCATCGGGAGCGTCTTCTGGAACCAGCGGATGCTCGAACGCACGGGCGACGCGAAGTACGCCGACCTCATCGAACGCACCCTCTACAACGGGTTCCTCGCCGGCGTCGGCCTCGAAGGCAAGGAGTTCTTCTACGAGAACCCACTGGAGAGTTCCGGTGACCACCACCGCAAGGGCTGGTTCACCTGCGCGTGCTGCCCGCCGAACGCCGCCCGGCTGTTCGCCTCGCTCGGCGGATACCTCTACGGCGATGACGGGGACGACCTGTTCGTCCACCAGTACGTCGGGAGCCGCGTCTCGACCGAGGTCGGTGGGACGGCGGTCGACCTCGACGTGGAGACCGACCTCCCGTGGTCCGGTGACGTCTCGCTCGACGTGACGGCATCGGAGGGAGAGTCGTTCGCCCTCCGTCTCCGGGTGCCGGCTTGGAGCGAGGGAACCACGGTCGAAGTGAACGGCGAGTCGGTGGACGCGGCGGTCGAGGACGGCTATCTCGCGCTCGACCGCGAGTGGACGGACGACACGGTCGAACTCACCTTCGAGCAAACCGTGCAGACGGTCCGGGCGCACCCGGCCGTCGAGGCGGACGCGGGACTCGTCGCCGTCGAACGCGGCCCGCTGGTCTACTGCCTCGAAGCGACCGACAACGACCGGCCCCTCCACCAGTACGTGCTCCCGACGGACGGGGAGTACGAGGTCGACCACCGCGAGGACCTGCTCGGCGGCGTGAGCGTGCTCAGCGTCGAGGCACGCGTGCCCGACCGGTCGGAGTGGGAGGGCGAACTCTATCGCCCCGCCGACGAGACCGGTCAGGAAGACGCGACAGTGACGGCCGTCCCGTACTTCGCGTGGGACAACCGCGAGCCCGGCCCCATGCGCGTCTGGGTTCGCGGCGAGCAGCAGTAAACGAACTGCCCCGAGATACAGGGAGTGGAAAAGATAATACTCCCCCCCGTCGTCGGGTGGAGCCACGATGAACGCGTTCGATAGACCCGCCGCCGTCGACCTCTCGGGGGAGTGGACGTTCACCACGGATCCGGACGACGTCGGCATCGCGGAGCACTGGTACGAACGGGACGAGAGCCTCCCGAATTCCCGAGGCGTGACCGTTCCGCACGCCTGGCAGGAACACGACGACCTCCGGGAGTACACGGGGGTCGCGTGGTATCGCCGGACGGTGACGCTCGATGGGTTCGACGACCGGGTTCGCCTCCGGTTCGGGGCCGTCGATTACCGGGCGACCGTCTGGGTCAACGGCGTCGAGGTCGGCTCGAACGAGGGTGGCTATCTCCCCTTCGCGTTCGACGTGACCGAGGCGGTGGTTCCCGGCGAGAACGTCGTCGCGGTCCGCGTGGCCGACCCGGACGATCTCCGCGAGATACCCCACGGCAAGCAGGGCTACCCGTGGTACACGCGGGTGAGCGGCATCTGGCAGCCGGTCGATATCACCACCGTTCCGGAGACGCGTATCGCCGACCTCCGGGTCACCCCGGACCTCGATGCCGACGCGGCGCGGGTCGATGTCGATATCGCGAACATCGATCGAGGAGCGGATCTGCGGCTCCGGATCCGCGTGACACAGGACGGAACTACACTGGGAACGGACGAGCTACCGGTCGGTTCGGAGACCGTCTCGACGGTCGTTTCCCTCACTGATCCGGCCTACTGGACACCGGACGACCCCGAACTGTGCGACGTCGAGGTGTCGCTTCTGACCGACGGTGGAAGCGGCGACGCGGGAATCGACGAGGGCGATAAGACGGTCGTCGACAGGCTCACCGACTACTTCGGGATGCGGAGCGTTTCGGTCGAGAACGGCGAGTGGTATCTCAACGGCGAGGTGCTCCGGGTCCGCGGGGCGCTCGACCAGGCCTACTATCCGGACACCCTCTATCGGCCCGCCGACCTCGACACCTACCGCGAGGAGATAGCGACCGCGAAGGAGCTCGGGTTCAACATGCTCAGAAAACACATCAAACCCGCTCATCCCCGCTTCGTCGAGCTGGCCGACCGGATGGGGATCCTGGTGTGGGAGGAGCCGGCGAACGCCGACGTCGACACCGATGCCTCGCGACGACGGGTTCGTGAGGCGTTCGAGGGGCTGGTCGCGCGGGACTACAACTCGCCGAGCGTCGTCGTCTGGAGCCTCTACAACGAGGAGTGGGGGTTCGGCATCGACCAGCACGACTTCCCCGACCGCGACGACCCGGTTCGGCTGTGGAACGACTCGGAGAAACAGTCGTACCTCGCCGACTACTATCGCGAGGCCAGGGATCTGGACCCCACACGGCTGGTCTGTGACAACTCCGGCTGGGCGCACGTCGCCACCGACCTCAACGACTACCACGAGTACTTCGTCGTTCCCGACCGAAACGAGGCGTGGCGGGACCGGCTCGACGACCTCCTCTCGGACCCGGCGGGAAACTACGCGGCGACGGGTGACGGGCCGGCCCCGGAAGAAGTGCCGACCGTCGTTTCGGAGTTCGGCACGTGGGGGCTCCCCGAGCTATCGTCGCTCCGGGCCCACTACGGCGGCGACCCCGACTGGTTCGACCACGAGTTCCTCTCGGGGCTGAAACGCCCTGCAGGTGTCGAGGAGCGCTTCGAGGACAGCGCGCTGAGCGACGTCTACGACGGACTCGACGACCTCGCCGCCGACTGGCAGCGCCGGGCGTTCGCGTCGGTCGCGGGGACAGTCGCCGATATGCGCCTCGAGGACGAGGTCTCCGGCTACGTCCTCACCGAGTTCACCGACATCGAGTGGGAGTTCAACGGTGTCCTCGATTACCTCCGTGAGGGGAAGGCCTCGGTCGACCGGCTCGCCGCCGCGAACGGACGGACGATGGTTCGGCTCGAACCCGACACCTGGACCCTCCGCACGGGCGACCGGTTCGTCGCGGACCTCGCCGTCGCCAACGACGGACCCGAACCCCTCGAAACGGCTGTCGAGTGGACGGCGTTCGGTGAATCGGGTCGCGAGCCGGTCCGCGTCGACCCGGCGGGAACGACGCGGCTCGACGGCGTGATCGACCTACGAGTACCGAAAACCGGAACGGGAGACGAGGAAGTGTCGACGGAGACCGCCACCGCCGACCTCGTGGATACGCCTGCCCACTGGGAATCGGAGGTAACCGTCGTCGGAGGGGGGGAAGGAGGAGCCGATACGCGCGTCTTCGCACCCACGGAGGCCGAGGCGATCCGGTCGACGCTGACGGATGCGGGCTACGACCCGCTGGGGGCAGCGGCGGACGCCGACACGTTGGTCACGACGGACTTCGACGAGCGGGCCCGTGCGTTCGCGACGGACGGCGGCCACGTCGTTCTCCTGCCGCGGCCCGACGGGTCGATGGCGGACTCCGTTCGCGACGCGTTTCCGATCCGTGAGCTCCCCGAACGCGAGAGCTGGAACCTCTGTGCCTCCTTCGTCTATCAGACGCTCTTCGATGGCGTGAAGCGTGTTCCCGGCTGGGCGTTCGAGGGGCTCTATCCCTACGCCTACGTCACACCGACGGCGGACGGCGATAGCGTCCACAGCGGCTACGTCGAGGGGTGGCTCTCGGAGCCCGGCGCGACCGTTCTCGAACGCGACGACGACGACGGACGGGTGACGGTCTGTACTCTTCGCGTAACCGGGAGTGAGAACCGGCCGATGAGCGGAGCGATCGTTCGCCGGCTCGTCGATTGAGCCGGGAGCTTCTCGCAGTTCCCGTCGTCGCGGTCGCGATCCGGACGGCCGGCCCCTCAGTCGGCACCGTGTCGTGGGACGTACCCACAGTCCTCACACCGCCACGAGTCGTTCGTTCGTGCGATCCGTCCCGTGCAGTTCCGACAGTCGAACGCCATCGCCCGAACCCACAGTTCGACAAAACATAACTCTTGATACGTCGATCGTCGAACTTCGGGGATCCGTCGACACGCCGAATCGGATGTGGCGGCTCCACCCCGTGTCGACGGTCACGAGTAGGTGACGTTCAGCTCGACGACGTTCGCGGTCTCCAGTACCCGCTCCGGAAGCTCCTCGGTGAACCGTTCGCCACGGACGCGGTTCGACGGCCCAGCGACGCTCAGCGCACCCAGTATCCGCCCGTTCGTGCTCGAGATCGGTGCGGCGACGCAGTTGAGCCCCTCGATCCGCTCCTCCCTGTCGAAGGCGACCCCTCGGTCGTGTATCTCGGCCAGCTCCTCGTCGAGCTCCCGGCGGTCGGTTATCGTTCGCGCGGTCTTCGGCTCCAGTCCGTGACGGTCGACGATGGCGTCGACGCGCTCGGGCGGGAGGTGGGCCAGAATGGCCTTCCCCAGCGCCGTGGTGTGCAGCGGAACGCGCGTCCCGACGTGGGCTTCGACCTGTACCGCCGTCTCCCCGCGTGCGCGATGGAGGTAGGCCCCGAACCCGTGCTCCTCGACCATGAGGTTGGAGAGCTCGCCCGTCCCCTCCGCCAGCCCGTCGACTTCCGGCTTCGTGATCTCGTAGAGGGGGACCTGTGAACGGGCGTAGGCACCGTGTTCGAGGAACCGAAGCCCGGCTCGGTAGGCGGTGCCGTCCTTGACCACGTACTCCTCCTGAACCAGCGTGCTCAGATAGTTGTGGACCGTGCTCTTCGGGATGTCGAGCCGGTCGGCCAGCTCCGAGACCCCGGCTCCGTCGAGTCGTTGGAGCTCGTCGACGATCCTGAACCCGGTTTCGAGGGACCCTATCGCGTACTTCGCTCGTCTTCCCATACCACCTCTCGGTATCCTTCATTATTGAATACTTTGTTCCACGGTGGTTTCTCGGTCGACGGCGGGGGCGAAAAAAGGGCCGTCGAAGCGTCTCGCTGGGGTCGGCCGCTGGCCGGGGCTGTGGACAAACGACACAGGTCCACCGGTCGGGACGTCTTCACCGTCCCGCCGACGGGATGAAAGACGCGACAGTATCGGGGACCGACAGGGGTTTCGCATTCATGAAAATTACATACAGAGTCGATGGTCGCTATATTCGAACATCCATAAACGAACACGCAATAAAACGAACTATCATCGAGATACGAACGTTTTCGGAGCCGTTATCGAACGAATCGTTCACACACGACAGGATATCGAGTTCAGTATGGTGGAATAAGGACGCGAGATGATGAATTCGAATCCGGTCCAGCTAAACTCGGTTATTCGTGGATGAACCGTTTGTAACAGACATACTGCAGTTACAACTGGGTTGGAGGAGGAACGGAGCAAGCGAAGGCGAGGGTACGAGGAACGAACCTCGACCGGTCGACTCGATGGACGTGGAAAGCCGTTCACGGATGCCGAATGGGGTCGATACTCAGTTGTAGGTGATGTTGAGTTCGATGACGTTCGCGACCTCCAGGAGCATGGTCGGGAGCTCCTCCCGAAAGCGCTCGCCCTGGAGCCGGCTGCTCGGCCCCGAGACGCTGATCGCCCCCTCGACCTCGTCGTGGTTGTTGACTATCGGTACCGCCACACAGCGGAGACCCTTCACGCGCGCCTCGTCGTCCAGCGCGTAGCCGTTCTCGCGGATCGTCTCGAACGCCTCGAACAGCGTCTCACGGTCGGTGATCGTGTTCTCGGTGGTCTCCGGCATGCCGTGGGTCTCGATGATCCGGTCGACACGCTCGGGCGGCAGGTGGGCGAGGATCGCGTTTCCGAGGGCGGTGTTGTGGAGGTAGACCTCCTGGCCGACGTACGAGTCCGTCTGGACCGCGTTGTTGCCGTGCGCCCGGTAGAGGTAGAACCCCTTCCCGTTCTCCTCGACGAGCAGGTTCGCCAGCTCCCCGGACTCCTCGGCCAGGCTCGCGACCTCGTTCCTCGCGACGTCGTAGAGCGGCTGTCCGTGTTGTGCGTGGCCACCGAGGTCGAGCAGTTTGAGCCCGATCCGGTAGGCGTTGCCCTCCTTGACGACGTAGCCGTCGTGTTCGAGCGTCGTCAAGTAATTGTGGATGCTGCTTTTGGAAAGATCGAACGTTTCGGCCAGCTCGGTGACCGTTGATCCCCTTTTGTGCTTCAACGCGTCCAGGATCCGAAGCGTCGTTCGCGCCGTTTTGACGTAGTTCGTGGATTGTTTGGTATCCATGGATACTCGATTTGGACCCATTCATCATAAGCTTGTATGGTGTGATTCTGTATGTGACTCAGTATTACTGGATTTCGGTTGAGGAGACGGTCCACACGCCGAGCGAGTGGAGTTATTCTGTGTGGAGGCACCGGCGGTGGGTCGGACGTGAAGCGACGGCTCCTCGTCTCGAAACCCCTCACTCCGCGGTTCAGCGGTGTTTTCGGATTCCGGAACGGATCTCTGGGCGGTGTCGTCGGATCGCCTGCAGCGGTGCTGGTTCGACACTGGTCCGGACCGGGCGTTTCCGATTCCCCGTTCGATATGACTGGAACGCATACTACAGCGGGGGCACGAAACGATACCAAATGAGGGAGTTCGGGAACCGAGGGACGGGGAGCGACGATCGAAGCGGTTCTCACGGGGTTCAGCGACGGATTTATACAATGTGGGCCTGGAGTATCGGTTCACATGCCACGGGCTCCACGCGCACTGGTTGCGTCGGTCACCGACCACGGCCTTCCGAACCGCTACTCGGGATCCACGACGACCCCGTCGACCGATCTCGAACGAGCGCTCGGGACGGCCACCGACCGGGTGCGGAGGAATCTGGACGAGTTCTACGATACCTTCCCCGAACCCTCAAGCGAGGACCTGGTCTATGGCTCGACCGACAACATGAGCGGCTGGACGACCTCCTTCTGGACCGGGCTCTGCTGGCTCGCCTCCGAGACGTCCGGTGAGGCGCGGTATCGCCGCGCCGCCGAAACACAGTTGGAGACGTTCGAGCGGCGGCTCACCGCCGGCGAGGTCAAGACGCACGACCTCGGTTTTCTCTATACGCTGTCCGCGGTCGCCGGCCATCGTCTCACCGGGAACGAGCGCTATCGGTCCGCGGCGCTGACGGCCGCCGACCACCTCGTCGAGCGGTTCTGGGACCGACCCGCGCTCATCCAGGCCTGGGGCGACCACGAGAGCACCGAGGAGTCCTGGGAGCGGGGGCGGATGATCGTCGACACGATGATGAACCTTCCACTGCTGTTCTGGGCCAGCGAGACGACGGGTGACCCCTCCTACGCATCCATCGCGGAGACCCACGCGCGCACGACGGCCCAGCACCTCGTCCGACCCGACGGTTCGACGTTCCACACCTTCAAGTGCGACGTGGAGACCGGCGACCCGGTCGGCGGCGAGACCGCGCAGGGCTACGACGCTGACTCCTGTTGGGCCCGGGGACAGGCCTGGGCCATCTACGGCTACGCGCTCGTAGCGGACTACACCGGTAACGGTCAGTACGCCGAACTCTCGGCGAAGCTGGCGAACTACTACCTCTCGAACCTCGAGGACGACGACGTTCCCCACTGGGACTTCGACGCACCGAGGGACGAGGACATCCGCGATACGTCGGCCGCCGCCATCGCCGTCTGTGGCCTCGACGAACTCACCAGACAACTCCCGTTCGGCGACGAGCGGGTCCCCGGCTATCGGAACGCCGCGCTCGCGACGCTTCGAAGCCTCGCTGAGAACTACACCACCGACGGGCTGGACTCCAACGGCTTGCTGACCGATGCGGCCTACGACACCGCCGACGGGGACTACGACGAGTGCTGTATCTGGGGCGACTACTTCTACTACGAGGGCCTCGTTCGGGCACAGCACCACTGGTCCCGGTACTGGTAGCTCGCGGGTTCCCGAACTTCTCGACCGCGAGACGTCGACGGTCACGATTCGAACGACGGACCGGTTCCGGAGGCGGTATGCTATACATTTATGAGGGACACTGGTCTCCTTCGGCCATGGATCCGGTAGCGGACAATCCGCTTCGAACGCGGGACGACTTCCAGCGCGCGGTCGGACAGCTCTTCGAGCCGCTGTCCGCACACTTCAGCCCGGGAAAGGCCCGGGTTCGGCCGATGGCCTCCGGCGCTCACTTCCCCGACGTCGCGGCGGAATTGGAGGGGTTCGCCCGACCTCTCTGGGGGATCGTTCCTCTGGGTGCCCAGGGCGAGTTCGATCGATGGGAGCTGTTTCGGGAGGGACTGGTCAACGGTACCGACCCCTCTCACGAGGAATACTGGGGGACGGCGGGGGACCACTCACAGAAGCACGTCGAGATGGCGGCGATAGGCGTCGGGCTCGCACTCACGCCCGAGCACCTCTGGGAGCCGCTCTCCGAGGTCGAACGGGACCGGCTCGTCGCGTGGCTGAACCAGATCAACGACGCCGAACTCCCCGACTGCAACTGGCTGTTCTTCCGGGTCATGGTGAACGTGGGGCTCCGGTCGGTCGGGGCGCGACACGACTGGGAACGCACGCAGGACTCGCTCGACCGACTCGAATCGTTCTATCGCGGGGACGGCTGGTACACCGACGGGCCGGCATCGGACCGGAGCCCCGTCGATTACTACCTCCCGTGGGCCATGCACTTCTACGGGCTCGTCTACGCGACCGTCGCCGGCGAGGCGGACCCGGAGCGAGCGGAGCGGTTCCGGGCCCGCGCCGAGACGTTCGCCAGCCATCACGTCCACTGGTTCGCGGAGGACGGGCGGGCGCTCCCGTACGGTCGGAGCCTGACCTACCGCTTCGCGCAGGCGTCGTTCTGGGGTGGGCTCGCGTTCGCCGGGCTCGACCCGCTCCCCTGGGGCGTCATTCGAGGGCTGTGGGCACGGAACGTCAGGTGGTGGCTCGACCAGCCGATATTCACCGACGGCGGGTTGCTCTCGGTCGGCTATCGGTACCCGAGCATCAAGATGTCCGAGGACTACAACTCCCCGAACTCGCCGTACTGGGCGATGAAGGCCTTCTTCCCGCTCGCGCTGTCCGCCGACCATCCGTTCTGGCAGGCGGCCGAAGAACCCCTGCCGGACCTTCCGACCCGAATCGTGCAGCCGGAAGCGGGGAAGGTCATCTGTCGGGCCGACGACCACCTGTTCGCGCTCTCGCTCCCACAGGACAGCACCCACGGACGGGAGAAGTACACCAAGTTCGCGTACTCGACCGAGTTCGGCTTCTCCGTCGCCGGGCGGTCCCCGGGCCCGGGACGGGCGGGTCACGACAGCGCGCTCGCGCTCAGCCTGGACGGCGACCAGTTCAAGACCCCGGGGTCGCTGACGGCGACCGAGATGGAAGGCACGACAGTCGTCTCCCGGTGGGAGCCGTGGAACGGCGTCCGCGTGGATTCGTGGGTCGCGCCGGCGCTCCCCTCGCACGTCCGGCTCCACCGGCTGGTTTCGGACCGGACGATACACACCGAGGAGGGCGGGTTCGCCCTCGACCGGACGGGCGACGACGGGACCGAGTTCACCCACGAAACGGGGGACGGGACCGCGCTCGCTCGCTATCCGAACGGCATGAGCGCCATCGCGAGCCTCGGGACCGACCGGTCGGCCACGGTCATCGACGGCGAACCGAACACGAACCTGCATCACTCGCGAACCGTCGTACCGACGTTGCGGGAGACCTACGAACCGGGCGAACACTGGTTCGGGTCGGCGGTCCGGGCCAGTCCCGACCGTGAGGCCGCCTGGGAGCGAGGGATGACGGCCGTCCCGACGGAAGCGGGGATCGCAGTCGAGACCGCCGACGGCGAGCGGCTCCTCGACCCGTCGAACGGGGCGGAGTAGGGTTCTCAGGGCCGCCATAGTCCGAAGTGCGGCGAGGGACTGATGCACGGTCGGCACGGTCAGGTTTATTATCGAACTCCCTGATGGATCGGGTATGGACACAGACGAGGCCGCACGCGCGCTGGCCGTCCCGGAGGACGTCGTGATAGACGCCTGTGACGACCCGCCGCTCCCCGAGATGGGGGTCATCGAACAGCGATGGGAGAGCGAGTCGATTCGAACTGACTCGATCGGCGACCACGCCGCGCGGGCGGTGGACTCGCTCCCGTTCGAGGACGTCCCCGACGGCGGCGAGATCGCGCTCGGCGTCGGGAGCCGGGGTATCGCGAACCTCCCGGCGATCGTCGCCGGGGTGGTCGAGGCCGTGGACGAACGGGGGTACGAGCCGTTCGTCTTCCCAGCGATGGGGAGTCACGGCGGTGCCACCGGCGAGGGACAGCGGGCGATGCTCGAGGACCTCGGCGTGACGGAGTCGGCGGTCGGCTGTGCGATCCGATCCGAGATGGACGTCGTCGAGGTCGGTCGGACCGCGGACCGCGACGTTCCCGTGGTCGCCGACGCGAACGCCGCCGCCGCGGACGGCATCATCCCGGTCAACCGGGTCAAGCCCCACACCGACTTCGACGGGACGGTCGAGAGCGGGCTCTCGAAGATGCTGGTCATCGGGATGGGCAAACAGCGCGGCGCGAAGATCGCCCACGAGTGGGCCGTCGACTGGTCGTTCCGGGAGATGATCCCCGAGATCACGAACCAGCTCCTCGTGACCCTCCCGGTCGTCGGCGGCGTCGCGGTCGTCGAGGACCAGTACGACGAGACGGCGCTCGTCGAGGGCGTCCCGCCGAGCGGTTTCCTGCATCGGGAAGAGGAGCTGCTGGAGCGAGCCTACGACCTGCTGCCGAAGCTACCGTTCGACTCGCTGGACGTCGTCGTCTTCGACCGACAGGGCAAGGACATCAGCGGGCAGGGGATCGACACCAACGTGATCGGTCGCCGGCCGTTCGCGATAAACGAGCCGGAACCCGAGCGGCCGGAGATCAAGCGGATCTACGTGCGTGACTTCACCGAGACGACCCACGGCAACGCGATGGGTATCGGGTCGGCCGACGTCGTCCACCGGGACATCGCGGCGAAACTCGACGCCTCGACGACGCTCATCAACGCGCTGACCGCGAGCACGATCCGCGGCGTTCGGCTGCCGCCGGTCGTCGAGACGGACCACGCGGGGCTGGTGGCCGCGCTGTCGACGATCGGGGTCGTCGACACCGAGACGGTGCGCGTCGTTCGAGCGCCCGATACGATGCATCTCCACCGGCTCTACGCCTCGACGAGGCTGGTGGAGCTGGCGCGCGACCGCGACGACCTGCGGGTGGTCGAGGAGCCCTCGCCCATCGAGTTCGCGGACGGGGAGTTCGCGGCCCCGTCGCTGGACACGTAGCCACGTGCGGGCCGTCCCGTACTCAAACATTTATTACAGATGAGGGAGGATCGAAGACGTGCCTTGCCGTTCGCACCGTGCGGACGGAGAACAGGGTCCCGCCACACCATGCAAACCCACCAACCGAAACCGGAATTCGAGTATCTATGACGTACACCGCAGGAATCATCGGCACCGGAGGCATCGCCGGGATGGGGATCCTCGGGATGCACGACGAGGACGTGATCGGCACCGAGCGGATCGAGGCGAGCCACGCCGGCGGCTACGAACGCACGGAGGAGGTCGAACTCGTCGCAGTCGCCGACATCGACGAGGAGAACCTCGCCACGTTCGGCGACGCGTGGGACCTCTCGTCCGACCAGCAGTACCTCGGCCACGAGGCCATGCTGGCGGCCGAGGACCTCGACGTCGTCTCCGTCTGTACGCCCTCGTACCTCCACCACCGACACACGGTCGACGCCGCGCGGTCCGCCGCGAACCCCGACGTGGTCTGGTGTGAGAAGCCGATCGCCTCCCAGGTCAACGAGGCCGAGGAGATGGTCGAGGTCTGCGAGGAAACGGGAACGGAGCTGGTGATCAACCATTCCTTCCGATTCACGAACAAGCTCCAGCGGCTCCGCGACCTCGTTCGCAAGCGAAACCTGCTCGGCGACGTCAAATCGGTGAGCACGCAGTACCGGATGGAGCTCATGCGCAACTCGACGCACGTCCTCGATACGCTGGTCTATCTCCTCGATACCCGGGCCGAACACGTCAGCGGCTACATCACCGGGGAGAACGAGGCGGTCGATTCGCTCGACACGATGCTCGACGTCGACGACGCCGGCGGCGGCGGTCACGTCGTCATGGACGACGGTTCGTTCGTGACGGTCGACTGTACGATCCCCCGGGACGTCTCCTCGATGACGCTGAACTTCATCGGGACCGAGGGGAAGCTCTACATGAACAACGACGACGGCGTCTGGCGGTACTGGTCGCTCGAGGACGGCGAGCACGTCGAACGGCCGCTCCCGGGCATCGAGGGGGCGTGGACCTGGGAGGACGACTACAGGCGTTCGTTCGCGAACGCGGCCGTCCACGTGCAGGACATCCTCAACGGCGAGCAGGAGAACCTCTCACCCGGAACCGACGCCACCCGGTCGCTGGAGATCATCGTCGGCTTCTACCTCTCACACTACACCGGGTCGACGGTCGACGTCCCCCTCGCCCAGCCGCTCCGCGCGGTCCCGATAACGTCCTGGTAAGCCGTTCGAAGCTCCGATCGGGGTAAAAACGTAAGATGTCGATTCCGTCGTTTCTCCGCGCTCGCCGACTCAGGCGTCGAGCCACGGCGCGCCGTCGCGTTCGACGTACCGCTCGGTCCGATCGATCGCCCGGATCCGCTCGATGTCCTCCTCGCTCAGTTCGAGGTCGAGCGCATCGAAGTTGTCCCGAACGTGTTCCTCGCTCGTCGCCTTCGGGATCACGCTCACCGCCTCCTTCGAGAGGAGCCACGCGAGGCTGACCTGCGACGGGCTCACGTCGTGTTTCTCGGCGACCTCGACGACTTCGGGGATGTCGAAGACGTCCCCGCGAGCGAGTGGTGAGTACGCGACGTGGTGGTACTCGTGTCGCTGTGCATGGTCGACGAGTTCGTCCTGCGGGAGCAGCGGGTGGGTCTCGACCTGATGGGCGAACAGCGGGGCGTCGAGGTGGTCCATCGCCTCGTCGAGCAGTTCCGTGCTGAAGTTACAGACCCCGACGTGGTCGATCAGTCCCCGGTCGACGAGCTCGTCGAACGCCGGCATCGTCTCGGCCGCCTCGTAGTTGCCGACCGGCCAGTGGACGTACAAGAGATCGAGGGAGTCGAGACCAAGCCGATCGAGCGTGACTTCGAGCCCCTCGATCACCTGGTCGTGGGACAGGCCGAACTTATCGGCGTGGACCTTCGACCCGACGAACACCTCGTCTCGGGGAACGTCGGCGGCGTCGATGCCCTCCCCGACGGCCTCCTCGTTGCCGTAGTACTGTGCGGTGTCGATGTGACGATAGCCGACGTCGAGCGCCGTCCGCACGCTCTCGGCACAGGTCTCCGAATCCGTGTTCTGCCACGTCCCCAGTCCGATCTCCGGCAGGTGCATGCACGTAGGTGCCATCCATCCTCATATATCTCTTTGGATCGCCCGCATCGGGGGCGCTCACCGACGCCCACAAGGGAAAATTATTTATAGTTACATAGGAAACGCTCTTGGTAGGCATGGCGAGCCCTCACAAACAGCGTGGACGCAGAGAGATGTTGGCACTCCTCGGGAGTCTCGGGATCACCGGTGCCGCGGGCTGTATCACGACGAACCCGCCCTCCGATTCGTCCGGCGGCGGCAACGGATCCGGTAACGGCTCCGGCGGTGGCAACGCCTCCGGAAACAACAGCGCGGCCAACGGCTACTCCGGTTCGATGGCCGATTCCTTCAGCTTCTGGGAGATGAGCGGGAGCTGGAATCACCACATGAAGCGGTACCAGGACGAGACCGGGGTGTCGATCAACCACACCAACATGGGGTACGACGAGATCATCGACCGGATGCAAACCCGGCTTCTGTCCGGTACCGACGCGCCGGGAGCGGCGCTGGTCGAGTACGCCTCGCTGAAGCAAGTCGCGAACACCGGTGGACTCCGCGACCTCTCGCCCTGGATCGAGGACGCGAACATCAAGAACAAGTTCCCCTCGTCGATCTGGACGACCGCCGGTAGCGGCAACGAGATCTACGAGATCCCGTACGACATCAACCCGACGAGTTTGTTCTACCGGAAGGACGTCTGGGACGAACACGGACTCAATGCCGATATCGAGACCTGGGACCAGCTCATCGAGGAGGGAAAGAAGCTCCCCGACGATATCGCGCTGCTTTCGCTCCCCTCGGCAGCGATCGACCTCTACTGGCGGATGCTGTACTGGCAACAGGGTGGACAGGAGTTCGACAAACAGGGACGGCTCGCGTTCGACAACGATACTTCGCTTGGCGTGTTTCGACTGCTCAACCGACTGGGCGAAGAAGGGCTGACCAACAAAGTCGCCAACTTCAGTCAACAGTGGTTCAGCGGGTTCAGTAATGGGTCGATCACCGGCTACTGCTCGGGCGCGTGGTTCAACTCGACGCTTCAAGAATCCGTCAAGGACACCGCCGGCAAGTGGCGAGCGATGAAGCTCCCCGCCTTCGAGGAAGGCGGGAATCGTGCCAGCAACCGTGGCGGGTCCGGCCTCTGCATCCCGAAGCAGGTGAGCGACGACGTCGCCCGTCGCGCCTTCGATTTCGCTCTCAAGACGAACGCCAACGCGGACGAGATGGCGTGGCTCTTCAAAAACGTCGGGAACTTCCCCGCCTTCGGGCCGGCACACGAGCGTGACGCGTTCAGTCAGGGATTCGATTTCTTCGGTGGACAGAAGCTCGGCGACCTCTGGGTCGAGCAGCTCCCGGATATCCCGCCGTACCGGTTCACCGTCGACAGTCCGACGGTCATGGACGTCATAAACACACAGCTCCGCCGGGTCGTCTACGGAAACGCCAGCCCGGAGGCAGCACACGAAAAAGCGGTACAGGAGGCGGCGAAACAGACCGACCGGGACGTCGCATAAATGAGCTCGATCGACCGACGAACCGAACTATACGACGAACTCCGGTACAAGCGTCAGCGGTTGAACCGTCTGTTGCCCTCGACGCTAAACCCGCCCTTCGTGCTTTTGAGCCCGATGCTCATCCTGTTCGCGGTGTTCCTCGCCTTTCCGATCTTCTTCACGCTGGTTCTCTCGTTCTTCGTGTATCAGGGGGTCTCCGCGGAGCCGCTGTTGGGGATCAACCTCGGTCTCGTATACATCACGATACCACAGGTTCTCGACCTCCAGTTCGTCGGGCTACAGCACTTCGAGCGAATGCTCAGCGATAGCGTCCTCCACCAGTCCCTGTTCAACACGGTCTACCTGTTCGCCGTCCTGATCCCGACGATGGTGATCATTCCGTTGGGTCTGGCTATCGCACTCAACTCGGCGCTGATCCGATTCAGGAACACGTTCCGAAGCCTCCTGTTGATCCCCACGGCGGCGAACACGATCGCCTACTCGGTGGTGTTCGTCGCCATCGTCGCCGAGGGCGGACTGGCGGACAGCCTCTTCGTCCTCATCGGGATCGACCCGATCGCGTGGCTTCAAAACGGGTTCTGGTCCCGGAATCTGATCGCCTTCATGTCCGTCTGGCGGTGGACGGGCTACAACATGATCATCTTCCTGGCCGGGCTCCAGACCATCTCCGGATCCCTCTACGAGGCGGCGGAGATCGACGGCGCGACCAGGCTCCAGAAGTTCCGGTACATCACGATACCACAGCTCCGGCCCGTGCTCCTGTTCATCATCGTCACGAGCACGATCTCGATCTTCAAGAAGTTCGCCGAGCCACAGATCCTGATCTCCTCGGGCGCACCGCTGGAGGAGACACGGACGATCGTCTACTACATCTACCAGGTCGCGTTCCAGAACCTGGAGTTGGGGTACGGCTCCGCACTGACGGTGTTGCTGGTCGTGATCGTAAGCGTCATCTCCCTCATGCAGTTCCGGGTGGGTGACTGAGATGCACGAGAAAGCCCGCAGCGAGGCCCTCTGGAAGTTCGGTGGCTACGGCTTCGTGATCGCCGCCACGATGTTCGTCATCGTCCCGATCTACTGGCTCCTCGTCGCGTCGACGCTTCCACAGACGGAGATCCTCGGCAGCGCGGGCAGCCTCCCGCGATTGCTTCCGGGGACGAACTTCCTCGACAACGCCCAGGCGCTCGCCGGTCGTCAGAACGCAAACTACTATCAGAGCGTCATCAACAGCGTTCTGGTCGCCACCGTCTACACCGTGCTCTCGCTGATCCTCTGTTCGATGAGCGGCTTCGCGTTCGCGAAGTACGAGTTCCGGTTCAAGGAGCCGATATTCCTCGGGATCCTCGGAACACTGATCATCCCGATCAATCTCCTCGTGATCCCGCTGTTCTTGCTGGTCTCGAACGTCGGGCTCTCGAATACGTTCGCGGCGATCATCCTGCCGTGGGCAGCGTATCCCGTCGGGATCTTCTTCATGCGGCAAACGATGCAATCGATACCCGACTCCCTCCTGGAGGCCGCCCGGATGGACGGTGCGTCGGAGTTCCAGCTCTACTACCGGGTCGCGCTGCCGACGGTCCGGTCGGGGATGGCCGCGCTGTCGGTCATCCTCTTTCTCTTCCAGTGGAACCTCTTCTTGTGGCCGCTGGTGGTCCTCCAGCAGGACAAGTTCACGATCCCGGTGGCGCTCACGACGATCGTGAGCCAGCAGACGCCGGCGTTCGACCAGCTGATGGTCGCGGCGCTGATAGCGATCGTCCCGATGTTGATCGTGTTCGTGGCGCTCCAGCGCCACTTCGTCAACGGTATCCTGGCGGGAGCGGTGAAGGAGTAACAGAGTATGACACAGATCGAAATCAACGAACTCACGAAGGAGTACGACACGGGCGACAGCGCGATCGTTGCGGTCGAGGACCTCGACCTCTCGATCGAGGACGGGGAGTTCATCGTCTTCGTCGGACCGTCCGGCTGCGGGAAGTCAACCACCCTCCGCTGTATCGCGGGGCTCGAAAGCGTCACGGACGGCGAGATCCGCTTCGACGACGAGGTCGTCAACGACCTCCGCCCCCGCGACCGCGACGTCGCGATGGTGTTCCAGAACTACGCGCTCTACCCCCACATGACGGTCAAGCAGAACATGAGCTTCGGCCTCAAACTCTCCTCGCAACTGTCGAGCGGGGAGATCGACTCGCGCGTGACGGACGCGGCCGAGATGATGGGCATCGACGACCTCCTCGGAAAACGACCGGGCGAGCTCTCGGGCGGCCAACAACAGCGCGTCGCCCTCGGACGGTCGATCGTCCGCGAGCCGGGCGTGTTCCTGATGGACGAGCCGCTCTCGAACCTCGACGCGAAGCTCCGGGCGGGGATGCGAACCGAGATCCAGGAGCTCCAGAACGAACTCGACGTCACGACGATCTACGTCACCCACGACCAGACCGAGGCGATGGCGATGGGCGACCGGATCGCGGTTCTCAACGGTGGGGTCCTCCAACAGGCGGCCGTCCCGGAGGAGCTCTACCGAAACCCCGTGAACGAGTTCGTCGCGGACTTCATCGGCAGCCCGAGCATCAACCTCTTCGACGTGACCGTCGAGGGAACCCGCCTCGCCGGACCGGGCGGGTTCACCTACCGGCTCTCCGGCTTCGACCTCGGCGAGCGGTCCCACGCGCGAATGGGCGTTCGCCCGGAGGACCTCGCCATCGACGAGCGGGGTGACGACCTGACCGTGACCGTCGTCGAGAAGATGGGGAACGAGAACTTCATCTACGGCGAACTGGGCGGCCAGGAGGTCGTCGCACGGACCGACTCCTCGATCCGCCCCGAACCCGACGACGAGGTCGGGTTGGCGTTCGAGGAGGAGGCCGTCTACTTCTTCGAGCCGGACTCCGGGCGGGCGATCAAGACGAAGACCGACGAGATCGACTCGATGCGAACGCAGATCTGACTCTTCGACGCGTCATCGCTCGACGGGTCGGTCCGATCGCGGTCCGGAATTTCGGAAACCGGGAACGAACACGCAGACTTAATTCCCCACCCGCTGGAGGCCACGTATGCAGCGGGCATTTCCCACATCGAGGACTCGTACGTACCGCTCCCTGGACGGTCGCTGGGAGTTCGTTCCGGACCCGAACGACGTCGGTGAGCGGGACGCGTACTACGACTCGTTCCCCGCCGACCACGACGGCCAGTACGTCCCGGGCACCTGGAACACGACCCCCGAGTACTACGACCACGAGGATCCCGCCTGGTATCATCGGAGCTTCCACCTCCAGGAACGCACGGACGCGCTGCTTCGGTTCACCGCCGTCGCGCACGAGGCGACCGTCTGGGTCGACGGTCGCGAGGTCGCGTCCCACTACGGCGGCTACACGCCGTTTCGGGCACATCTATCGGGACTCGATACGGGTACACACGACGTCACGGTCCGGGTCGACAACTCGCGTACGCCCCACAGCCTCCCGCTGCCGGATACGGACTGGTTCCCCTACGGCGGCATCACCCGCGAGGTGTTCCTTGAGACCGTCCCGACGAGCTATCTCGACGACCCCACGGTCCGGTATCGGCTCGACGGCGACGTCGCGACGGTGACCGCCGAAGTCCTCGTTCGAAACACGGGTGAGGCTTCTAACGGGACGGTCACCGTCGAAGTCGGTGACGAGCGGGTCGGCGAGTCGGTCACGGTCCCGAGCGGCGAGTCGGTTCACGAGGTCGAACTCGGGCTGGACGTCGAGCGCTGGTCGCTCGACGACCCCACGCTGTACGACGTCCGGGCCACGTTTTCGAGCGAGACCGGCGTCGAGGACGAACTCCGGGATCGGATCGGGTTCCGCGAGGTCGACGTCACCGAACGGTCGTTGTTGCTCAACGGCGAGCCGGTCGACGTGGCCGGGGTCAACCGACACGAGGACCACCCCGACTGGGGGCACGCGGTTCCCCTGGAGCTGATGGAGCGGGACCTCGACATCATCGAACGGCTGGGCTGTAACACGATCCGGACCTCGCACTACCCGAACCACCCGTACTTCCTCGACCTGTGTGACGAGCGGGGGATCCTCGTGCTCGAAGAGATCCCGTACTGGCAGTACGACGGGGACGACTTCGCTCGGGAACACGTCCTCGAACGCGGCGAACGGATGCTCGGCGAGATGATCGAACGCGACCGACACCACCCGTCGGTCGTCGCCTGGAGCCTCCACAACGAGTGTTACAACCACCAAGACGGCGTCGCCGACGCGACGAGACGGCTCGCCGAGGTCGCCAGGGAGCGGGACGACTCGCGCCCGTTGACGCTGGCGTCGAACACAGACTGGCGGGGCCACGAGGACCGCTGCCTCCAGTACGTCGACTTCGTCTGCCTCAACGCCTACTGGGGGTGGTACAGGGACGACCGGAACTGGGACGAGTTCCTCGAGGAGGTCAGAGAGCACCACCCCGAGAAACCGATCCTCGTCTCGGAGTTCGGGGCCGGCGCGATCCAGAACGAACGGACCTGGGACGACCAGAAGTGGAGCGAGACGTACCAGGCGGACCTCCTCGAACGGGCTATCGACACGTTCGACGCGGCCGAGTACGTCACGGGCTGGACGGTCTGGCAGTACTGCGACACCAGAACGGACCCCCGGAAGGCGATGAAGCGCCCGAAGACGAAGAACAACAAGGGGATCGTCGACGAGTTCAGGCGACCGAAGGAGGCCTACTGGCGGCTCCAGGGGATGCTCGACGACGGGCCGAACTGAGTCGACGGACGGGCCACGCTACAGCCGTTCGAGCGGGTCGTCGCCACCGAGGTCGAACGGCTGGAGGTCGAATCGAAACGCGAACGGCTGGGGCTCGATACGGTACTCCAGAAGCGTCGCCGGCCCACAGCTGCCGGTCCCGAGCCCGCAGTGGTCGTGGTCGAGCGAGACGGAGACCGCCTCCCGACGCGGGAGTTCGTGGTCGTGGTCCGCCGCCGTCAGGTCGGTCGTGTCGTAGTGGTGGGCACTGAAGTCGAACGACTCGTTCCCTATAACCCGTAGGCCGACGCCACGTCGGTCGGCGAACGCCACCCACCTCGTGTCGGTCCGGTTGCCGTTCTCCTGTGGCCGGACGTACGGGGTGTGAAGCTCCGAGACGGGTCGGCTGTACCGGCCGAGCAGCGCCGCTTCCTTGCTGTCGACGTAGGACTCGCCCGGCCCGCGCCCGTACCAGGTGGCTCGGTCGAGGCTCCCGTCGAGCGCGAGGTCGAGCCCCACACGAGGTAACGAGGGGAGCATCGAGAGGTCGCCTTCGGGCTCGATGGCCGTCTCGACCGAGACGGAGCCGTCGCGTTCGATGGTGTAGGACTGTTCGACGGCGAACCCGTGGTCGTAGATCGGCGGCGCGATACGGCCGACGACGTCGACGACGACCCGTTCGCCGTCCGTCGACTCACAGGCGACCTCGTCGGCGCGGAACCCGAGTTCGTCGAGCCGCGCTTCGCGCCAGAGCTGTTCGAAGCCCACGGTTCGCACGTCCGACGCCTCGACCCTCGTCCCCGTCTCCTGCCTCCTCGTCATCCGGGAGAGAAAGGTCCGGGCGAGCGGCAGGCCGCGGTCGTTGTCCGTCGGGGCCCGCCAGAACCCGACCGTCGGACCCCGGTCGATTAGATCACGACCACGGTAGCGAAACGAGTCGATACGGCCGAACGTGTCGTCGAAGACGAGTTCGAAGGCGGGGTTCGAGACGACGATCCCCCGGTCGGTGGCGTCGCAGGTGAGCGCGCCCCGCGTCTCGCGGCTCGGTCCCGGAAGGGACCGCGTCCCGAGGTCGCTGCCCGGGAGTTCGAACTGCCCGGTCGCGACCGTGTGGCCCCGCTTCGCCCACCGCGTCCCGTGTGCGAGCGATACCTCGATGGTGAGGACGTTCTCGGCGTCCGCATCGAGGCGGTCGGGTGCGACCGGAACCTCGACCGTCGCCTCCTCGCCGGGGCCGACCGTCGGAAGCGGGAGGGAGCCGTCCTGGGTCTCGACCCCGTCGGCGCGCAGGGACCACGACGCGTCGAGGCCGTCGAGCGAGCGGAAATCGTACCGGTTCTCGACGACTATCTCCCCAAACCGGCGGCCCGCGTCGCGGAGGACGACCGGTTCGATCACCTTCTTGTACTCGACGAGCCCCGGCGACGGTTCGCGGTCCGGGAGGACGAGGCCGTTGACGTTGAAGTTCCCGTCGTTGGGTTCGTCGCCGAAGTCACCACCGTACGCGAACCGTTCGGTTCCGTCGTCGGTGCGCTGTCGGAGCCCCTGGTCGATCCAGTCCCAGACGAACCCGCCCTGGAGCTGGTCGTGTTCGTCGAAGCGGTCCCAGAACTCGCGGAGGTTCCCCGGTCCGTTCCCCATCGCGTGGGCGTACTCACAGAGGATGACGGGGTGGTCGAGGTCGTCGGCCGCCCACGCGTCGAGCTGGTCGAAGGGGGGATACATCGGCCCGATGATGTCCGATACCCGCTGGTCCTCGTCGGGTTCGTAGTGGATCGGACGCGTCGGGTCGCGCTCGCGGGTCGCTTCCGCCATCCGTTCGTGGTTGACCCCGAACCCGGACTCGTTCCCGAGCGACCAGACGATGACGCTCGGGTGGTTCTTGTCGCGCTCGATCATCCGCACCATCCGGTCGACGTAGGTCGCCTCCCAGGTCGGGTCGTCGCTGAGGTGGGGCGTCGAGCCCACCTTCTCCAGCCCGTGACACTCTAGATCCGTCTCGTCGAGGACGTAGAGCCCGTACTCGTCACAGAGGTCGTAGAACCGCGGGTCGTTGGGGTAGTGGGCCGTCCGGACGGCGTTGACGTTGTGGCGCTTCATCAGCTCGATGTCCTCCCGCATCACGGAGACGGGGACGGTACGGCCCCAGTCGGGGTGGAAGTCGTGTCGGTTGACCCCACGGACGGTTATCGCTTCGCCGTTGACGAGGAGCCGACCGTCCTCGATCGCCACGTCCCGAAACCCGACGGGTTGGCTCACGACGATCGAGGAATCACCCTCCACCACGGTCAGCGTGAGGTGGTATCGGGCGGGGGTCTCCGCCGTCCAGCGGCCGGGCTCCTCGACGACCGCTTCGAAGCGAACCTCCTCGGTCGCGCCGGGGTCGAGCGCGACGGTCGTCTCCGAGAAATCGACCCCGAGCTCCAACCCGTCCTCGTCCCGAAGGGCCGCCGTGACCCGTGCGCTCGATCTCGTCTCGCCGACGTTGCTCACGTCGGCGACGCCTCGAAGCGTCCAGTCCTCGAACTCGTCGTCGGGTTCCGTACGGATGTCCACGTCGCGAACCTGGACCGTCGGCTTCGCGGACAGGGAGACGTCCCGGAAGATGCCGCTCAGCCACCACATGTCCTGGTCCTCGAGATAGCTGCCGTTGGACCACTTGTAGACCCGGACCGCGAGGCTGTTCTCGCCCGGCGAGACCGACTCGGTGATGTCGAACTCGGAGGGGAGGCGACTCCCCTCGCTGTAACCGACCCGCTCGCCGTTCACCCAGACGTGAAACGCGGAGTCGACGCCGTCGAACCGAAGCCGGATCCGCCGCTCGCTCCAGCCCTCCGGGATCGTGAACGACCGGCGGTACAGCCCGGTCGGGTTCTCGGTCGGGACGTTCGGCGGGTCGACCGGGAACGGATAGACGACGTTGGTGTAGTGTGGCTCGCCGTGGCCCGCCGTCTGCCAGTTCCGGGGAACCCGCAGCTCGTCCCAGTCGCCGTCGTCGAAGTCCGGGTCGTGAAACCCATCGGGTGTGTCGGCCGGGGTTTCGACCAGCGAGAAGTTCCAGAAACCGTTCAGCGAGCGGAACCAGGGCGAGGCGGTTCGATCCCTCACGACCGCCGTCGTCGCGTCGGCGTACGGCACCACGGGTACGTGGGGGTCGATCCGATTCCGACCGATGACCGCCGGATCCAGCCAGTCAGCAACCATGCACACACCTCGCGGAACGGGTAGTTATTCCTTTCCACCGAACCGACTGCTACTCCACGAAATTCCCGATATCGATCCGCTCCGAGCGTACCGGTATCGGTTCGAGAAGCGAGTCGGTCGGCCGGGGTCGGAAACGAACCGGGTTCGAAACGGATCGATGGTGGGGCTGTCCTACCAACGGCTGAACGATGTAATCAAAGCAAAATACTCGATCGGCCCACATGGCGAACCTCGTTCGATTCGTTCGGTCGGGTCGGTCGTCACGGAGCGTAAAGCGAACGAAATACCTCGCTATTGGGCTCTCTCCATCCTTCAGCACAGTCCTGCCGTCACGTCCAACTAACCGATCACCTCGATGACACCGGACCACAACGTATCGATCGAGATACTGCCGTCGGGTATCCTTCGTTGCGTGATTCGGCCTTTTATCGCCTGCGAAAGCGGGGTTTCCATCTCGACGAGGAACGTTGATTCCGAGAGCTGTCGGATCTACGATCAATTCGGAAAAATCGAGTTACTTTTTCTGTTTCGACGTGTGTTCGTTCGAGATGGCTACGTCGGCTATGTGTATCGCTGTCGTCCCGTCGTCGACTACTCGCCACGACGGCATGGGTCGATGAGCGACGGTCGTCCGAAGACCTGTTCCCGGCGAGCGGTCAGTCGGCCGTGCTTTCGCTCGCCACCACGTCGCCGTCGCCGACCCCACCGGCCCACACGCCGGCCGTGAGGTCGACCGCGTCGTTCCACTTCCCGACGACGGTGCTCACCGCGAGGTCGCCGGCGACGTTGTTCATCGTGCGAAGGCGGTCGAGGAGGGGGTCGATGCCGGCGATCATCGCGATGACTTCTGCCGGTGTCGACCTACTGTTGGAGACGGCTGAGTGCGATACCGCCGATCCGACGAGCGTGTTCCCGGGGGGAACGGTTCCACCGGTTCCGTAGTCACTGGTCGACGAGCACGGCCGCGACGCCGCCGCCGACCATCGTCGGGAGAACGTAGGTCGCCCCCCGATGGATGAGGACGGCGGCGGCGATCGTGGCGACCGAGATACCGACCGTGGTCCCGTCGACGAGCGCCCCCAGAACGGCGGCCACGCCACCGAGCCCACCCGGCAGCGGGGTGATACTCGCCATCGCCCCCGCCGGGATCGCGACCAGCACGACGGCCAACGGGACGGTGTAGCCCAGCGCGTAGAGCGAGAGCCACAGCGACGTCGCCAGCCCCACCCAGCCGATCGTCGAGAAGAGCAGCGCCAGCGCCAGTTTCCGTGGGCTCGTCGCGACCCGCTCGACGGCGGCGAAGAACTCCTCGATGCGGGCTTCGAGCGCGTCGGGCTCGGGTGGGGAGACGCGTGGGAGGGCCTCGGCGGTCCGCCGGACCAGCGGCGCGAGCGTCGCGACGACGCCGTGCTCGATCCGGTAGCGGTATCGCCACCCGAGAACGGCACCGACGACCAACACCGCCGCGAACGCGACCACGGCACCGGCGGCGAGCGTGAGGTCCGTCCCGAACGTGATCGTGGTGGCGAAGTAGCCCAAACCGACCAGCGCGAGCCCGATCGAGGGGACGAAGTTGAGGGCGTCGACGCTCGCGATCGCGGCGAGGCCGGTCTCGTACTCCCGGTCGGAGGCCCGCGAGATGAGCAGCGCGCTCACGGGTTCGCCGCCGGCCTGGCCGAACGGGGTGACGTTGTTGGCGAACGTGGCGCTGGCGAAGACCAGCACGGCCGTCGAGGCGGGAACGGGTGCATCGAGCGCGTCCAGCACGGTTCGCAGCGAGAGCCCCCACGCCGTGAGCCAGCACGCCGCGACGCCGACGATCGCAACGAGGATCGTCGGCTGGCTCATGACGAGCGCGCCGTAGATCTCGTGTGGGCCGATGACCCAGATCGCGACGGCGAACGCGGCCACGGCACCGAGGAAACCGAGCGCCGTGGTCCGAAGCCGTCCACTCTCGACCATACACGTACCAACTACACAACGGGAGTATGTACTTTGCGTCTCGCTTTCGTGGCCATCCGTTCGTTCCGCGTTCACCGGACGGCCCCGAAACTGCGGAGTTCTCGGGACTAGCTGGCGAGGATTCGTTCGTTACTCCTCCCTGTCATCGTCCCCGGGGCGGTCCGATTCGGTCCATCGATCCTGGGGATCGACCGGCGCGAGCGCGTGATCGCGCTCCGCATCGGTGTAGTCGCGGTCGTCGAGGTCGAGGCTCCGCCGTCGCCAGCGTTCGCCGAGGTCCGATTCGCCTTCGGGTCCGACCCGGGCACCGTGGACGGTGAAGTAGCGGCCGTTGCGGTCCATCTTCGCCCCCTCGTAGGTGTGCTGGTCGAATATCACGTCGAACTCGCCGCCGGGTTCGAGGTCGCCGACCGGGAAGTCGTAAGCGGGTTCACGACCGGCACGCCGTGCCTCGGCGCGTTCCTGGGCGACTTTCTCGAAGTAGTCGTTCGCGTAGGTGGCCTCCCGAGTCGAGGTGGCGCGGGCGGCCGCGAGCGCGGCGTGGATCGCACAGAGGCGGCCCTCCCACTCCTCGGGGCTCCAGTGGTCGTTGGCGAGTCGTTCGTACCGATGGACGTGGAGCACGACCTCGTCGCCGGCACGGAGGTCCTCGACGACGTAGAGCGCGAGCCGGTCCCAGAGGTTCCAGGCGTAGCCCGAGCGCGCGAGCTCCCACGCGGCCCACGCCGCACACTCCTCGTCCGAGCGCCGAACCGCCTTCTGGAGCAGGCTGGAGACGGTGTATCGACTGTACCCGCCGCGGGTCTCGTGCTCGCCGAGTTCGTCGCCGAAATCGTTCGTTCGCGGCTCGTCCGCCCCGTCCCCTTCGTCGATATCCGCCTCCCCGCCGCCGAGCGTGGTCTGCGTGTCGTCGCTCATACGCACGGGAGACGAGGGGCGTACATGTGAGTGACTATCCGAAACCGAGCGTCGGCTCGGGCTGTAGGGCGTACCGTCCTACACGAATCGGAGCGACCGTGTCTCGGGGACGACCTCGATCTCGGCTCCGATCGGGAGCGGACACGTCGGGTAGGTGTGGCCGAACTCGCAGTCGAGGACGACCGGCGCGTCCGGGTTGTAGTTCCGGAAGACCTCCTCGATAGCGTTCCGCTGGCGCTCCCGGTAGTCCGCCCGCCACTCCGGCGGGTTGTCCACCGCGTGGGAGCGGGCAGCCGCCCGACCGACGAGCACCCCGTCGAACCGTTCGAGCAGCCCGCGCTCGCCGAGCGCGCGGAGGTTCGCACCGACGACCGCCGGGTCCGGAACCAGTTCGCTGGTCTCGATCGCGAGGATACACCCGTCCAGTAGCTCCTCGTCGGGCAGGTAGCGCTCGGCGAGGAACTGTTCGACGAGAACCGAGTAGTTACCGCCCCAGATCCGCCCCGAGACGGACGCCTCGCCGCCGCGCCAGAGGCGACCGTCCGACGCCTCGATCTCGCGCTTCGTCTCGATCGAACGCGGGTCGTCCCAGTCGCCGGCCTGGTCCGTGAACACCGTCGCCTCGCGCCACTCGCCGAGCGAGTCCTCGAAGAGCGCGCGGCCGAGGTACTCCTCCGTGTAGGCGAACAGCTCGCCGTCCATCGCGTACTCGGTCAGCGTCGAGCCGCCGTAGAACGAGACGACACCCTCGTTCCAGAGGAAGAGCGCCAGATTCGTGTTGTCCGACCAGCCGTAGAACCGCGTCGGGTTCGCCCGGAGCACGTCGCCGTCGAGATGAGGGAGAACCGTGATCTGGTCGTGACCGCCGATGTTCGCGACGACGGCCGCGATCTCGGGGTCGCGGAAGGCGTCCATGACGTCCGCGGCACGGACCTCGGGGTTCTTCGCGAGCCACTCCGGGTCGGCGGTGGCGGTCGGGTACTCGACCGGTTCGAGGTCGAACGCCTCGCGCATGCGTTCGAGACCCAGCTCGTAGACGAACCGGGCGCTCTCGGGCGCGTTGGATGCCGGCGAGAGGACGGCCACGCTGTCGCCGGGTTCGACCGGCGGCGGAACGACGAACTCGGGCATGGAAGCCCATTTCACGCTGCGAGTGATAATCCTTCCCAACGCGATGGCGATAGACATAGCGCTCGTCCAGTTCGAGGCCGAATCGAGTCCGGAGGAGAACCTGGCCACGGCGACGCGGTACATCGAGTGGGCGGCCGAACGCGGTGCGGACCTGGTGTTGTTGCCCGAGGTCTGGAACGTCGGCTACTTCGCGTTCGACGACTATCGGGAGCACGCGGAATCCATCGACGGACCGACGGCCACGCGGCTCGCCGACCTCGCCGACGAGCTGGGGATCCACCTCCACGCCGGCAGCATCGTCGAAGCCAGCGGCGAAGCGCTCTACAACACCAGCCTCCTCTTCGATCCGAGCGGCGAGCGGATCGGGAGCTACCGCAAGATCCACCTCTTCGGCTACGAGTCGGAGGAGAGCCGGCTCCTCACGCCGGGCGAACGGATCGAGGTGGTCGACACCTCGATAGGCACCGTCGGGCTCACGACGTGCTACGACCTCCGATTCCCGGAGCTGTATCGGGCGCTGTGCGACGCCGGCGCGGAGCTCTTTCTCGTCACCTCGGCGTGGCCACACCGGCGGCTCGACCACTGGACGCTCTTCGCGCGAACGAGGGCCGTCGAGGAGCAGGTCTTCCTCGCGGCGGCCAACCTCACCGGCCGGAACCGCGGCGTCGAACTCGCCGGCAACAGCCTCGTGGTCGACCCGTGGGGCGTTCCGCGGACGAACGCGGGCACCGACGAGGGCGTCACGCTCGCGAGGATCGACCTCGACGCCGTCGAGCGGACCCGGAACGAGTTCCCCGTTCTGGACGACCGGCGGCTCGACCCGAGCGACGAGTAGCGGAGTGACGTCGTCGCCACGATCAGATCGGAGTCACGCCGAGTTGTCGTTCCCGGGCTTCAGAGGGGAGGCACGAAGTATAGGTGGCTGGCCCTCGAACGAACGCCGTATGGGCTGGCTCCGGGAGAACGCGTTCGCCATCGCCATCGGAACGCTGCTCGTCTCCGGGGGGCTGCTGGTCGTCGTTCTCGGCTACGTGAGCCTGGTCGTCTACGCCGCGCTCACGGCGGGGGTCTCGCTCGTCGGAGTGGTCACCGACCTCGCGGTGCCGTATCTACCGGTCGTCGCGGTGCTCTTCGTCCTCCTGACCGTCTCCACCGTCGGCGTTAGCTGGGGGATACTGCGTCGACTCTCGCTCCCGAAGAGCGAACGCCTCGGCAGCGCGGCCGAACGCGCCGGCAAGCGCTATCCGGTCCTCGACGAACTCGGGGTCGCGGACTCCCTCACGCCGCCGGAGCCGACGACCGAGGAGAAGCTCGAGGAGCTGAAACGGCGGTACGTCGCGGGGGAGATAGACGAGACGACGTTCGAACGCGAACTCGACCGGTTCGTCGCGGACGACTCGGTCGACGACGAACGCGTGAACGACGAGCGGGAAGCCGCGCTGGACCGGCGCACGTCGTGAGCCGCTCGCGAACTCAGTAGTCGATCGTGGCGAACACGACCAGCACGACGACCAGCGCGAGCGCGCCGGCCCCCAGGAAGGCCTCGTCGAAGTAGCCCCAGTCGGCGATCGCCCCGAAGAGGATCGGGCTCAGTCCCCCGAGCCCGACGTACACTGTCCGAAGCGTGCCCAGATTGGTGCCCTGTGCGCCGTCCGGGAGGCGCTGGGTGAGGTCGGAGATGACGATCGTCTCGAAGCCGAGCAGCCCGCTGGCGAGCACGGTAACGAGGACGAGCAACCAGAGGTCCCCGACGAACGGCAACAGGCAGAGGGCTATCCCGGCCCCGCCCATGAACACCAGGAGTGGCGCGCGAACGCCGACCCGGTCGAACGCCCGACCGGCGACCGGTTTCAACACGATCCCGAGCGCGAAGAAGAAACCGAAGAGGACGGTCGCGGCCTGTACCGAGAGCCCCTTCTCGTCGGTGAGGTACGTCGGGTAGAACCCGATCACCGCCTGCATCACCACGCTCCAGAGAACGAGCAGCATCGTTCCGAGCAGCACGGTCGGTCGGGTGAGGGTCGAGACGACCCCGTCGAGGCCGAACGATTCGGTCGGCGACCCCGTCGAGGCGCGCTCCGGAAGCGTCACCCAGAGCCCGACAGCGGCGACCAAGAACAGCGGGATAGCGAACCCGAAGCCGAGCTGCCAGGCCGCGATGACCGCGATCGAGCCCGCGAGGGGTGGCATTACCGAGTTCCCGAGGTCGCCGGCGGCCATCGTGACCCCGGTCGCCGTCCCGAGGCGCTCCGGGTAGATCTTCTCCAGGATCGTGAACCGTGAAACGCCGTACAGCGCCGTCCCGACGCCGAACAGGGCTGTGGCGACGAACAGAACGCCGGGCGAACCCGAGACGACGACGAGCGTGAGCATCGTCGCCGCGAGAACGGAACTGACGACCAACAACAGCCGTTCACCGACCCGGTCGGCGAGGATCCCGCCGGGGAGTTGGCCGCACGCGTACGAGACCCAGAGCACCGACAGCAGGAGGCCGGCCGTGGAGAGCGAGAGCCCGTAGTCGGTGCGGAGGTAGGGCAACAACGCCGGATAGACCATCCGGAGGCTGATCGAGAGAAACCAGCCGAAAGCGACCGAGAAGAGCATCTTCTCGCGGCTGCCGCCCCAGAGGTCGGCAACCGTTCGTCTCGGTATCGAGAGCGGGTTCACGTGGGACTTGATTCTCCTGTACTTCCCTTCTCGTCGGTCGTTTTTTACGCTTGCTACATCACCAACGATGGTGGTGGTCGACGCTGACGACCGCCGAAGATGGGTTTTCCCTCGTCGGCGGGGATCACGGTTCCGTTCTCCGAACCGAGTCTCCGTACCGGTCGTTCCAGCGAGCGTCCTCACGCCGATTCGATCGCGGTCCGCCACGCCGTCGGGATCGGCCGCGAGCGTTCCGCCTCGGCGTCGTAGACCACTTGCACCGTCTCCGCGGTGGCAGCCACCGTGCCGTCTTCGAGGCGGATCTCGTACTCCATCGGGATCGACGACTCCCCGAGGTCGGGAATCGAGAGGCCGACCGTGACCGTCTGGTCCGGCGCGATGGGCTGCTGGAAGTCGACGGTCAGCGACGCGAGAACGGTCTCGACCTCAGTGAGCCCCGCGCCGACGACCTCGCGGAAGTAGTCGGCCCGCGCCTGTTCGAGGTAGGTCGCGAAGACCGCGTTGTTCACGTGCCCCATCGCGTCGATGTCGCGGAACCGGACCGCGATCGTGGTCTCGAACTCGTGTTGGGTCGTCATACGGTCGCTCGTCACGAGTCGTTTGTAACCCTGTCCATGTTCACGAGCTATGCATCGAGTTCCACGACCGGAGCGAAACGAACGAGCACCACCGAAAGGGAAATCGGGGCGCTCGACCAACGGGTGACGATGATCATCACCGAGGTCGGCGACGGCTATCGGTTCGTGACCCAGCCGGACCACGGGGCGCTCGCCGGCCGGCTGGCGGCACACTGGGGCAACGGGAGGTTCGACGAGCCCGCCCCGCGCTCGGCGGTGTGTCTCGCGGCGACCCATCACGACCACGGCTGGCACGACTACGACCTGCGGCCACACCGCGCCGACGACGGGACGCTCCGGGACTTCACGAACGTTCCCGACGAGGAGTGGGTGTCGTTCTACACACGGGGGATCGAGGCCGTCGCGGCGGTCGACGCGTACGCGGGCCTCCTGACCTCGATGCACGCGACCGGGCTCCATCGAGGTGGCTACGGGGTTCGACCGTCGATCCCCGACCAGTCGGACGAACCTCCCTACGAGTCGTTCATCGCGGAGCAGGAGCGTTTCCAGCGCGAGCGCCTCACGGAGCTACGGGACGGCCGTTACAGCCAGTACGCCGGGGAGGACGAACGGGAACTGCTCTCGGACCTCCACGAGACCGGGACCGTCGAAGAACTGGCTGCGTCCGCGGCGGGGAGTCGACTCTGGCGGAACTACCTCCTGTTGCAGACCGTCGACGTACTCTCGCTCTTCCTCTGTGGGTCGGCCTCGCTCGAACGAACGGAGATCGGCCCCGCGCCCACGGCCGACTCCGAGACGGCATCGCTCGGGATCGAACCGCTCGGGCCGTCGACGGTCGAAACGAAGCCATCGCCGTTCGATACCGCGCCGCTCGCAGTGTCCGTGCCGGCGCGAACCGTTCCCGAATTGGACCTGAATTCGACGGACGAGAGCGAGTTGGTCGCGGCGTTCTACGGTGCGGAACAGCGGTCGGTCGAGTTCACGCTCCGCTAACTGGTGGGAAAGACGGTCTTCGAGATGACGACCATCGCGCGTCGAACGCTCCACGAGCGCCAGGTTCCATCGAAGCGGCGAAAGCGAGGGACCACCGAGTTCGAAGCGGTAGTAACTACAGTCCGGAGCCCGTCCCACGACCGATGAACACCGCATGGCTGTACCTCGTCGTCGCCGGGGTGTTCGAGACCGGCTGGGCGATCGGCCTCGAACTCTCCGACGGATTCACCGACCCCCTGCCGAGCGTCGCTACGGTCGTCTCGATGGCGATCAGCGTCGTTCTCCTCGCGAAGGCGGTACAATCGCTCCCGATCGGGACGGCGTACGCGGTCTGGACCGGCATCGGCGCGAGCGCGACGGCCCTCCTCGGGATCGTGCTCTTCGGCGAATCGTCGAGCATCGCCCGGCTCGGCTTCATCGGGCTGATCGTCGTCGGCGTGATAGGGCTAGAGGTAACCGGCAGCGGAAGCGGCGTCTGAGAAACGGCTCGGTCGTCGCGGTCTCACGACCGGCGACGGACGGGGTCGTCTACCAGTCCAGGCTGCCGCCGCTCTGGTACTCCGTGACCTGGGTCTCGAAGAAGTTCTTCTCCTTGTTGAGGTCGACCTGTTCGGACATCCAGGGGAACGGGTTCTCGGTGCCGTACCGTTCGGGGAGGTTCAGCTGTTCGAGCCGTCGGTCGGCGATGTGCTCGACGTACTCGGCGAACTGGTCGGGGCTCATGCCGAGGATCTCGTCGGGACAGGCCTCGTAGGCGTAGATCTTCTCGAGGTCGACGGCGTCGGCGATGAGGTCTGCGACTTCCTCGCCGAACGCGTCGGTCCAGACACCGGGGTTCTCGGTTCGGATCTGGTTGATGAGGTCGACCCCGAAGCCGACGTGGAGCGACTCGTCGCGCATGATGTACTCGAACTGCTGGCCGATGCCGACCATCTTGTTCTGGCGTTTCAGCCCCAACATCATGGCGAAGCCGGCGTAGAAGAAGACGCCCTCCATGACGACGTAGAAGCCGACGAGGTCTCGGAGGAAGTTCCGGAGGTCCTCGTCGGTCTCGATGGTGAAGTCGTCCCGGTCGATCACCTGCGTGAGGTCGACCACGAAATCGTCCTTCTCCTTTATCGACGGCACGCGGTCGTACATCCCGTAGAGGTACTCGGGGTCGAAGCCCAGCGAGTCACAGCAGTAGATGAACGTGTCCGTGTGGATGGCCTCCTCGTAGGCCTGTCGGAGGAGGTACTGGCGACACTCCGGGGCGGTGACGTAGTCGTAGACCGCGAGCACGATGTTGTTCGCGGTGAGTGATTCGGCCGTCGAGAAGAACCCGAGGTTCCACTCGATGAGCTGGCGCTCCGCATCCGAGAGTTCGTCGCCGTTCCACTGGGTGACGTCGTCCTGCATCGGGACCTCCTCGGGCACCCAGTTGTTGTTGACCCCGGCCTCGTAGTACTCGCGCGCCCAGTCGTAGTCGATCGGCAGGATCTGATTCGGGTCGTGTTCGGCGTCGGTGTTGAGGATCGGCATTGGTGGAAGTAGTGGATAGCGGTGTTACTGACAGGCTTCGCAGGTCGGGTCCTCGACGCGACAGAGCTCGTCGCTCTCCGATTCAGGCCGGCCACCGTCGGAGGCCACTTCCTCGGAGCCACCTCTATGCTGGGTCTTGCCGTACTCGGACATGTCGAGCGTGGATTTCTCGATCTGGGAGGCCCCGAGCGTACGGAGGTAGTAGGTGGTCTTCAGCCCCAGCCGCCACGCCGTCTCGTAGACGTCCGTGAGGAGGGAGCCGTCGGTCGAGGGGAAGAAGACGTTGTGTGAGACCGACTGGTCGATCCACGTCTGGCGGTGGGCCGTCAGGTCGAGCTGGTGGCGCGGGTCGATCTCGAACGCGCCACGGTAGAGTTCCTTCATCTCGTCGGGAACGGCGTCGATCTCCTGGATCGAGCCGTCGTGGTACTTGATCCGGTCGATCATCTCCTGGTCCCAGAGGTCGCGCTCTTTCAGGTCCGAGACCAGCTGGTCGTTGATGATGGTGAAGTCACCCGACATGTTCGACTTGACGTAGAGGTTCGAATAGAGGGGCTCGATCGAGGGCGTCGTGCCGTTGATGGTCGAGACGGTCGCGGTGGGCGCGATCGCCATCGTGTTCGAGTTCCGCATCCCGTACTCGTCGACCTGCTCGCGCACGACGTACCAGTCCATCGTCTCCTCGCGATCGGTCGGGATCGTCCGACCGCGTTCGTCTTCGAGGAGGTCGACGGTGTCCTGGGGGAGCAGTCCGCGGTCCCACTTCGAACCCTCGTAACTCTCGTAGGCCCCGCGCTCCTCGGCGAGCTTCGAGGAGTTGTAGATCGCGTGATAGGAGACGAACTCCTGCCAGCGGTTGGCCTTCTCGATGGCCTCCTCCGAGTCCATCGGGACCTCGAGCTCCATCAGCGCGTCGTGAAAGCCCATCGTCCCGAGGCCGACCGGCCGGTGTTTCACGTTGGAGTTCTCGGCTCGGTCCGTGGGATAGAAACAGAGGTCGACGACGTTGTCGAGCATCCGCATCGCCGTCTCGACCGTCTCGGCGAGGTACTCGCGGTCGAGTTCCCCGTCCCGAACGTGGGTCGCGTAGTTGATGCTCCCGAGGTTGCAGACGGCGGTCTCGTCCTGACTCGTGTTGAGCGTGATCTCCGTACAGAGGTTCGAGGAGTGCACAGTTCCAACGTGGTCCTGTGGCGAACGGATGTTGCAGGGGTCCTTGAACGTCAGCCACGGATGGCCGGTCTCGAACAGCCGGGTGAGCATCTGTCGCCAGAGGTCCTCGGCGTCCATCTGCTCGTACTGGCGGAGCTCGCCGTCCTCGGCCATTCGTTCGTACTCCTCGTAGCGCTGTTCGAACGCGGACCCGGTGAGGTCGTGGAGGTCGTCGACCTCGTCCGGGCTGAAGAGGGTCCACCGCTCGCCGTTCTCGACGCGTTTCATGAACAGGTCGGGGATCCACGTCGCGGTGTTCATGTCCGGCGTCCGACGGCGCTCGTCGCCGGTGTTCCGTCGGAGGTCGGTGAACGCTGGGTAATCGAGGTGCCAGCAGGCGAGATACGCACACGCGGCCCCGCGTCGCTTGCCCGAGCGGTTGATCGCGGAGGTCACGTCGTTGCTGATCCGGAGGAACGGGATCACGCCCGTGCTCTCGACGCCGGTGGACTCGATCAGCGCGCCGGCCGACCGGAGGTTGGTCCAGTCGTTGCCGAGGCCGCCCGACCACTTCGAGAGCTGTGCGTGGTGTTTGTAGGCGTCGAAGATACCCTCCAGGTCGTCCTCGACGGTCGTCAGATAACACGACGAGAGCTGTGGGTGGGTCGACCCGCTGTGGAACAGCGTGGGCGTGGAGGGGGTGAACTCGAGCTTCGAGAGCACGTCGTAGAACTCCTTCGCGCGTGCCTGTGGGTCGTCCTCCTCCATCGCCAACCCCATGGCGATCCGCATCCAGAAGGCCTGGGGGAGTTCGAGGTGTTCGCCGTTCTGCTCGGTCTTGAGGAAGTAGCGCTGGTAGAGCGTCGACATCGCCATGTACTCGAACTTCCCGTCCCTGGCGATCTCGAGGTAGTCGGCGAGGTCTCCGAGGTCGAAGTCCTCGACGAGCCGCTCGTCGAGCAGGTCGAGGTCGACGGCGCGTTCGAGGTTCGCCGCGAACGTGTCGCGGTAGGCGCGGTCGAGGTCGAAACCGGTCAAGTCCTCGCCCAGGACCTCCCGGTAGTATCGCTGTCGGAACACCTCGCCGGCGATGCGTTTGAACGCCGGCTCACGCTCGACGCGTCCGGAGAGGGCTTGGAGCGTCGCCTGGTAGACTTCGTCGGGGCTCGCCCCCTCGTAGATGCTGTGTTCGACCTCCGCGATGAGGTCGTCGCGTGCCGCTTCGGGGAGGGCTCCTTCGTACTCGCTTCGTGCTCTATCGAGGATCGATGCAACGTCGACGGCGTTCGTGGCTTGCTGGCTCATGTGTTTGGTCGGTCGGCTGGTTCGAAATCATCGACTTCCGCATCGAGAACGGCATCGAGCTCCTGGAGGAACTCCTCGGGTTCGGAGAAGGCCTTGTAGACCGAGACGAACCGGATGTAGGCGACCTTGTCGACGTCGCGGAGGTGCTCCGAGACGAGTTCGCCGACCAGCCCCGACGAGACGATCCGCGTCTCGCGGTTCTGGAGACCCGTCTCGACTGTGTCGACGAGGTCTGTCACGGCTTCGTCGGTGACGCGGCGCTTCTCCACCGCCCGCTCGATGCCCGAACGGAGTTTGGAGCGGTCGAACGGCTCGATGGCCCCGTCGCGCTTTTTGACCTGGAGGGAGTCCCACTCGGGCCGTTCGTAGGTCGTAAAGCGAAACGAACAGCGCTGACACTCCCGACGACGGCGCACGGCCATCCGGTCGGCGCTCGTCTCGGTGTCGATGACGCGGGTTCGCTCGTCGCCACAGTCCGGGCATTGCATTGTTGTCACTCACTCCGCTGGTCGTCGCCCCACATACCGGGTGTGGGCCCGCTCGACCCCAACATCTGGTGTCCACCACACGCACATAAACCTTCCCCAACTGAGTTGCGAAGAATCAATCTGAGTTGTGCTCGATGGTTCCCGGGCGTGCTCCCACGACGCGGGACGGTCACCGCTGGTGGGCGGATTCCGCCCCGCTGGGACTACTGTTCGACCGTGCTAGCGAGCGCTCGCCGTCGCTCCCGCCGTTCGGTCAACGCGGCGTCACGGAGCCGTTCCTGCGCGGTCGTCGGGCAGCGGAGCTCCGGAACCGGGTCCGGACTCTCGTTCGCATCGAGCGCGATGAAGGTGAAGAACGAACTCGCCGTCTCGTTGTGCTCGTCCTTGCTGGGTCGTTCCGCCCGGACGTCGATCTTGACGTCCATGCTCGTCTTCCCGGTGTCGTAGACGTAGCCCTCGACCGTCACCACGTCACCCAGCTCTATCGGCGCGAGGAAGTCGACGTGGTCCATCGAGGCCGTCACCACCTGGCGATGGGAGAACCGCCGCGCCGCGATCGCCCCGCAGATGTCCATCCAGTGGAGTATCGAGCCGCCGAGCGCTCGACCGAGGTTGTTGGTGTCGTTCGGCATCAGGATCTCGCTCATCTCCGTATAGGACTCCTGTAGGGTCCTCGCGTCCGTCGAGTGGGACTCCGGCATGAGCCGCGTTGTCGGAAGGGGTACAAAACACTGTTCAATTTGTCCTAGCACAATCTGAGTTGTCTTAGCCGTCGTTTCGACCACCATCGACCACCCGCGAGTAGACGGCTGGCGAGTATTTCGAACACGTCCGTTCCGGATCGATACGACAAGCCCATCAGGCCTCTTCGAACCGTTGGCTCCTCAGCGCTGGTCGACGTGTCGGTGTTCGGGGATCGGTGTCGTGCGGCCGCTCGACGGCGAAACCACCACCGGCAACCCCTCGAACCCCTCCGACGACGAGAATCCCACGATGGCCGCGTCGGTGACCTCGCCGCCGCGAAGGTAGGGGACGAACCCCTCGGGGGCCTCGAAGGCGATCCGGTCGCCGACCGCGTAGGCCTGCGCCCACGGCGGGATCGACTCCCGCATGTCGACGTACCCCATCACGCCCGCGAGCGTCCGATACGTTTCCATGAGGACGAGTACTCCGGTCGAACCGAGGGACGGGAGACACTTAGCGCGTTCGCCGGGGAGGACAGCATCGTGTGAGGGACCAGAATGAGTATGTTCGATTTCCGAGCGGTGAAGACCGATCGTCCTCGAACCGGGATGGGGTCCATAGCCTGACCAAACGTTATAACGGGTCGGGACACAGTTCGGGTATGACGATCCTCGTCGCCTACGACGGGTCGGACCCGGCACAGCAGGCCGTCGAGTACGCGGTTCGAAACGGCGGCACCGAGGAGATCGTGCTCCTGCACGTCGTCGAGGTCCCCACGGGACTGATAGACGCGGGCATCGACTTCGTGCAGGAACAGCTCAAAGAGGAGCGGGGCTGTCTCTTATACACATCTCTGAGCGGGCTGGCANTCGTTCGCCGAGGAGCACGACATCGAGACGATCGTCGTCGGGAGCCACGGACGTGAGAGCGTCTCCCGGGTCCTGCTGGGGAGCGTCGCCGAGAACGTCGTTCGTCGGTCACCGACGACGGTCACCGTCGTCCGATAACCGTCGGGACCGCGCTCGTGGCGTCGGCGAGCCCGTATCACACAGGAAGCCGACGGCACGACGTGCGACAGTGTTCACCCATCGATCGGCGCTTCGGACTGCTGTTACCTACGTTCCTGCCACACTCCGGTCGAGGTTCGTTCCCTGAGCGGTGCGCGTGTCGTCGCGTAGCTGACGGTACGCATCGGTCAGAACGGCCATCAGATAGACGATCAGGACTGCCGTGAGAACGGCCGTCACGACCGACGAGACGGTCGAAGCCGCTGGCAGGACGAATCCGATGGCGAACGAGACGACCATGAAGAGCACCATCACGACGAGGTACAACCCGAAGAGCCGCCAGCGGTTTCCGGACGCGAGACTCCAGCTACGTCGGATACCGCCGATGAAGCTCTCGTCCTCGTCGGCGACGTAGATCACCGCGAACAGCAGACTCATCGTCAGGAACAATCCCGGGATCACCAACAAAACGAACCCGATCGACGTCAGAACACTGACGACGAGGCTGGCGGCGATCGAGTTGAGCGTCACCCAGCCCATCCGGCGGGTGTAGCTCTCACGGGTGATGTCCTGCCGGTCGGCGGCCATCACGCGGATGAGGACGATGGATATCACCTGGAAGACGAGAAGGATCACGACGAAGAGGACCCCGGCGATCGTCGCCGACACCGGCACCGACATCGGAACCGACGTCGAAGTCCCCGCCGCTCCGGGCGGCAGGTCGAGACTCGCGAGGAACACCTCGGTGAGCCGGTTCGTCGTTGCGAGAAGCGCTATCTGGACGACACCGAGCACGGCGGCGAACACGAGTCCGTCCTTCGTGAGCGTCTTCCTGATACCGGCATTGAGTGCACGTCCGATCTGAACGCCTGTATCTACGCGTCTCGCGTTGGATAACTAAAGCCTTTCCCTCACTCGGATAAATCAACCGATTCAGTACTGGGTCCGCATCGGAGCCGACGTTTCCGAGGGCCTTCCGGACGGACCACCGCTTCCGTCGGTCGTTCGACGGTCACCAACGCGTTTGCTTGCGGCAGCCACGGAATAGTTCGGGGACCAGCAGAGGGGTCAAACCAACTGATAATTAGTTGTAGACATCGTATATTGATAATACCACGGATCAACTTTACGTGACGAGAAGGTACAACCATTGCAGTTTTTATTGTGATCGAAGCGAGGATACATGTTTGAGAATACGTTTGGTAGATGGAAAAGCTCGTCTTGTTATACTCGTGATTCTACTCCTCTCCTTCAATACCGTCTCAGTCAAGATACGCACCGAGTCAAAGTATTGGAGAAATTCACAGTATATCCGAAGGTATATTAATATCAACAATTCGTGGTGCTCTTGGTTTTCTGTAACTCTCGAACGACCGGCTACTGTAAACCAGATTGACGAACTGTTCGCCCCCGCTGTACGTCGTCAGTGCGTGAAATCGAGTGCTGATCGAGTGGCCGCGGGACGAGGGATTCGAGAGTTACTATCAGTTATTAATGTCCGACGAGACACCACACCACTACCGTATCCGATCCTCGGATCCGCTTTCTCGGTCAGTCGACGTACGGGATACCGACGCCGTACCAGTCCGGCCCCTCGCCGACCCACTGGTGGCTGGTCGCCGGCCCGAGTTCGTCCTCGTGCCACTCGATCGGCTCCCAGTCGGGTTCGAAGTTGAGATAGCCAGGTCCCGCGAACAGCTCGATACAGAGCTCGCTCGCCGGGTCGCTGACGTAGAGGAAGTCCGCGCGCGTGATCGCGTGTTTTCCCGGTCCGGCTTCGGGTTCCATCCCGTACTCGGCGAGGATGTCGGCACACTCCCAGAGGTCCTCGCGCGAGTCGACGTGGTAGGAGACGTGATGGAGGTTCGGGTCGGTTCCGGTCGGGAGCCGATGGATGGCGATGTCGTGGGGGAGCGGCGTCACCGAGAGCCACCAGCCCCACAGCTCCCCGTCGCTCTCGCGATACTGCTCGTTGACGTTGAACCCGAGTTCCTCGGCGAGCCACGCGGCGTGTTCGGCCGAAACCCCGTCCTGTACGTGACAGTGGTCGATGCGCCGCGGCGCGATCCGGTTGGCGGTCGCCTCACTGTAGTTCCGGTTCCGGAGCTTCGAGCGGAGCTCCTTCGGGGCCTTCGGCTTCTCGACGTCGTAGTAGAACTCGTACTCGTGGCCGAAGCGCTCGACGCGGACCGCCGACCCCTGCCCCCGCTCGTCGCCCGCCGCCACCCGTCGCACGTCGGCCCCGTTGACCTCGAACTGCTCGGCGAGCTCACCGACCGCCTCGGGCGTGGTGGTTCGGAACGCGATGTGGTCGATGCCCGTCCGCCCGGACTCGGTGACGCTCAGGGTGTGGTGTTCCCAGTCGCGCATCCCGCGGAGGTACGCCGTGCCGCCGACCCGCTCGGTGAGTTTGAACCCCATTACCTCCTCGAAGAACCAGAGTGATTCGTCGAGGTCCGGGGTGTGGACCGCGATGTGGCCGAGTTTGGCGACCTTCGAGTCGTAGGACGTCATCGGTGGGCCCCCCTCGCGTGCCGAACCCGTTCGTTCGAACGAGGGGACCGCTGGGCGAAAATGTCGCTATCCGAAACGTCCGCTTTCGGAACCATGCGGCTCGATACTCCCCACCATTATTAAACACTATCGTTCATTCTCGATCCCGTGCTTTCGCCCGGCGGACCGGGGATCAGTCAATGAGGTCGTGGAGGTTGCCGGCGAAGATGGCGTCGCGGGTCGGCTCGTCGACGTCCATCGACTCGACGGCGTCGATCGAGACCTCGATCGTCCGTCGACCCCGCTCGGGACTGAAGGGGTAATCGGTACCGAAGACGACGTTCCCCGAACCGAAGAACGAATTCGCACAGTCGAGCGCCGATACCGACCCGGAGACGGCGGTGTCGGCGTAGAACCGCTTGAAGTACTCCTCGGCGGGCTTTTCGAGGTCGGCGGCGTGCTCGTGGAAGCCCGGGTAGTTCTCGGGGTAGGCCTTTCGCTGCTCGTGGAACATCGCGATCCGGTCGCCGTAGAACGGCACCATCCCGCCGCCGTGATGCGAGACGAGTTGCAGGTCAGGGTACTCCTCCATCACGCCGCCGAAGACGAGGCGCGAGAGCGCGAGCGTGGTGTCGAACGGCCAGCCGAACAGCCGGTGTTCCATGTACTCGTCGGCCCAGTCGTACCACTCCCAGAGCTGGGGATGCATCCAGAGCGGCGTGTCGGTCGCCTCGGCGCGTTCGTAGAGCGGCCAGAACGCCTCGTCGTCGATCGGCCGCCCGTCGACGTTCGAGAATATCTGTGCGCCCGCCATGTCGAGGTCCTCGACACACCGCTCGAACTCCTCGACGAACTCCTCACCGGGTCGCGGGATGGTGGCGACCGGAACGAACAGGTCGGGATGCTCGTCGGCGAGCCGGCGGATCTCGTCGTTCGCGAAGCGGGTCAGTTCGAGCGCGAGCTCCGGGTCCATCCCCTGGAACAGCGTCGGCAGCGCGAGCGTGATGACCTGTTTGTCGACGCCGTAGTCCGCCATGTCCTCGACCCGCCGGTCGATCTCCCAGAGGAAGGCCGGGGTTCCCGACAGCCCCTGAAAACCGAACTCCTCGGTCAGCGCCTCGTGGAACTCCTGGGTGAGGATGTGGGTGTAGCCGTCGATGATCTCGGGCATGTCCCCGAGTACAGCCATCGGCGAAATAGGTCTTCGGTTCCCACCGGTCAGCGCTTCGTTCGGTCTCCCGACGATTCCGGGGGAATTATACGGATCTCCACCCTCGCTCGGGCATGGACGTGATCCACAGCGCGGTCTGGGTTTCGGACATCGACGAAACGCTCGCGTTCTACACCGACGCCCTCGACCTCGAGCGGACGCGCGAGTTCGAGAGCGGCGAGGGGGCCCGAAACGTCTTCGTCGCCGGCGAGGGCGACACCGAGATCCAGTTCAAGCACCTCCCCGACCGGGAACCACCGGAGCCCGCGGGCTACGACCACGTCGCCATCGCGGTCGACGACACCGATGCAACGGTCGAACGCCTCGTCGAGGAGACCGACTGTACGCTGAACCGCGGCCCGCTGGACTCCGAGGGCGCGAACGCGCGCGTCGCGTTCATCGAGGACCCCGACGGCTACGGCATCGAACTGGTCGAGGAGTTCGACTGATCGTTTCCGCGGGAGAAACAACGGTGTCCTTTTTTCCCGAAGCGAGCTTCAGTCGTCGTCGGCCGTCGCGTCTCGCCCGTCCGCGAGCTGTGAGGCCACGTCGGTGATGAGGTCTTCCTGCCCGCCGACGACCTCCATCTCGCCGAGTCGGGTCAGAATGGCCCGCGGGTCGACGTCGTATCGCTCGCCCGCGCGGCGGGTGTGCCGGAGGAACGACGAGTAGACGCCGGCGTAGCCCAACATCAGCGAGTCGTTGTCGAGCGTCGGCATCGTGTCCTCGGTCAGCATCGGCATCAGTACCTCCTCGGCGGCGTCCATCACGCCGAAGAACTCCGGACCGACGTCGTAGCCGGCCTTTTCGAGCACCCCGACGAGCACCTCGATCTGGGCGTTGCCCGACCCCGCGCCGAGCCCCCGAAGACAGCCGTCGACGGTGCTCGCGCCGGCGTCGAGCGCCGCGAGCGTGTTGCCGATGCCGAGTCCGAGGTTGTTGTGGGCGTGAAAGCCCACGTCGATCGAGAGTTCGTCGCTCAGCAGCCCCACCCGGTCCCGGACGTCGGAGGGCAGCATCGCCCCCGCGGAGTCCATGATGTAGACCGCGTCGGCACCGTACTCCTCCATGAGTTCTGCCTGCTCCAGCACGGTCTCGGGCGGAGCCATGTGACCGAGCATCAACACCCCGTCGGCCTCGAGCCCGCGGTCGGTGACGTACTCGAAGTGCTCCTCCGAGACGTCCGCCTCGGTGACGTGCGTCGCGAGCCGGCAGATGTCGGCCCCCTTCTCGGCGGCGAGGTCGAGCTCCTCGACGGTGCCGATCCCGGGGAGGAGCAGCACCGAGAGCTGTGTGTCGGTGAGTTCGGGTGCGACCGCGTCGAGGTACTCGCCGGTGCTCGCCGCCGAAAAGCCGTAGTTGATCGACGAGCCGCCCATGCCGTCGCCGTGTGAGACCTCGACGACGTCCATCTCGGCGTCGTCGAGCGCGCTCGCGATGTCGGTCATCTGTTGCGGCGTGAACTGGTGGTCGACGGCGTGCATCCCGTCGCGCAGCGTCATGTCGACCACCCTCGGGCTCTCAGTCATCGAGCCCACCCCCGATGGCTCCGGTTTCCATGTACTGTGTCGCGATGCGCTCGCCGGCACCCAGCGCCGCGCTGGTCATGATGTCGAGGTTCCCCGCGTAAGGTGGGAGATGCTGCCCTTCGCCCTCGACTTCGAGCATCGTGGTGAGGATGGCCGAGTCGCCGAGGTCGAACGCGACGTCGGACTGGGATTTTCGTTCGGGTTCGAGCGTCACCTCGTAGCCGGGCACGTAGGACTGGATCGCGGACTCGATATCCCGAACCGACTCCCGGACTTCCTCGACGTCGGTCGATTCGTGGACCTTCGTGTAGACGGTGTTGCGCATCATGATCGGGGGTTCGGCCGGGTTGAGCGTGATGATCGCCTTGCCTTCGTCGGCTCCCCCGACCGCTTCGAGCCCGGCCGAGGTGGTCTGGGTGAACGAGTCGATGTTCTTCCTGGTTCCCGGCCCCGCGCTCTTCGAGGCGATGTGGGAGATCATCTCGGCGTACTCGACGTTCGCGACCCGGTTCACGGCGTCGACGATCGGGATCGTGGCCTGGCCGCCACAGGTCACCATGTTGATGTTCCGCGTCCCGCCGACCACGTCGTCGAGGTTCACGACCGGGACGGTGTAGGGACCGACCGCCGCGGGCGTGAGGTCGATGGCGAACAGCCCGAGGTCGTCGTAGACCGGCGCGTTATCGGTGTGGACGTGCGAACTCGTCGCCTCGAAGACGATGTCGAACTCGTCGGCGTGTTCTTCGATGCTCTCGATGCCGTCGGTGCCGACGTCGATACCCTCCTCGACGGCGGCCTGGAGCCCGTCGGACTCCTCGACCGGGAAGACCCCGACCATCCGCTGGAGGTCGATCGCCTCGCCCCGGTCGAGGATCTTGTACATGAGGTCGGTCCCGATGTTCCCGGGGCCGACGATAGCTGCATCTACTGCCATGTGGGACGCAGTACCCGGCTGAGCCATATAGTTCTGCTGGTGGGACGAAAACCGACCTCCGGAAATCGAGGGAAGCCGGGGAACGGTCCCGGTTCAGAACGGGTAGTTCCGGGCTTCGCGCTGGACGGAGGTCCACTTCACCTCGGTGAGTTCGTCGATGATCCACTGGCCGTTGTACCGGCCCGTCCCGGAGCCCTTCATCCCGCCGAACGGCATGTGGGGTTCGACGTGGATCGGCTGGTCGTTGACGTGCATCATCCCGACGTCGATCCGGTCGGCGACGTCGCGGGCGTGGCCCCGGTCGGCCGAGTGAACGGAGCCGGCGAGACCGTAGTCGGTGCCGTTGGCGAGTTCGACCGCCTCGTCGTCGTCCGAGAAGGGGATCACGGGCACGATGGGCCCGAAGTGTTCGTTGCAGGCGGCGGCCATGTCGTTGGTCATCCCCGTCAGAACCGTCGGCTCGACGAACAACCCGTCACGCTCCCCGCCGGTGAGGACCTCGGCACCCTGCTCGACACTCTCCTCGACGTAGCCCATCATCCGCTCGACCTGGGACTCGTTGATGATCGGCCCGATGACCACGTCGTCGTCGGTCGGGTCCCCGATCTCGAGTTCCGAGGCGCGCTCGGCCAGCCGGTCGGCGTACTCCTCGGCCAGCGACTCGTGGACCAGGTGGCGGTTGATCGAGATGCAGACCTGGCCCTGATTCCAGAAGCTCCCGAAGACGCCCGCGTCGACGGCCTGGTCGAGGTCGGCGTCCTCCAGTACCACGTGGGGGTTGTTGCCGCCGAGTTCGAGCGCCGGCAGCGCGAAGTGCTCGACGGCGTTCTTCCCGACCTTCCGGCCGGCGTTGGTCGACCCGGTGAACGCCACCACGTCGCTCCCGGGATGGGAGGCGGTGCGGTCGCCGGCCGTCTCCCCGTCGCCGGTGACGACGTTGAGCACGCCGTCCGGGAGGCCGGCCATCTCGAACAGCCGGGCGAGGAGCAGCCCGCCCGCGATGGGGGTATCCTCGGCCGGTTTCAGGACGACGCTGTTGCCGAGCGCGATTGCGGGCGCGACCACGCGAAAGGAGAGCTTCATCGGGACGTTCCACGGCGTGATGACGCCGACGACGCCCGCGGGCCGACGGAGCACCATGTTCTCCTTGCCGGGGACGTTCGACTCGTTGTGTTCGCCGCCGGCCCGGAGCGGATAGGAAGCGACGTCGTGGAGGAGCCCCACCGTGCCGCCGAACTCGATGTCCTGTTTGGGCTTCGGGCTCCCACCCTCGACGGCCATGATCTCCCGGATCTCCTCCTCGTTGTCTTCGAGCAGCCCCGCGACGCGCCGGACGGCCCCGCCTCTCGTCCCCGGTGTCTCGGCCGCCCAGTCGGCCTGGGCTTCCATCGCGGCCTCGTAGGCGTCGTCGACGTCCTCGGCCGTCCCCGCGGGCACCTCCGTGAGTTCCTCCCCGGTCGCTGGGTTCTCCACAGCGATACGGTCCCGGTCCGCGACCGAGCGCCACTCCCCGTCGACGAAGATGGCGTTCCAGTCGTCGTCGATCGAGAGTCCGGCTTCGGTGTCCGTCGATATCGGTTGGCTCATTGGCTTCGTACGCAGTTCTCGCCCGCCGCGTATAGAAATGTCGGTCAGTCCGATCGACGGAACTCACGCGAGCGATACGGTTAAGTAGCGCCTCTCTCCAGCCATGATATGGCTCTCAGTCAGTCCGAGGTCGACGACCTCGTGGACGAACTCCACGAAGCCTACGAGACGAAGACCGCGATCGAGCCGGTGAGCGACGACACCGAGTTCACGACCGAGGAGGCCTACACGGTCCAATCGCGGGTCTTCGACCGGATCCACGACGAGGACAACCGACGGGTCGGCCACAAACTCGGGCTCGTCAGCGAGGCCAAACAGGAACAGCTCGGGATCCCCGAGCCCATCTTCGCCCCGGTCATCGAGGAGATGGTGCTCGACGGGAACGTGATCCCGACCGAGGAGCTGATCGCCCCCCGGATCGAGGCCGAGATCGGGCTCATCATCGACGAGGACGTCCCCGCACCCGTGACGACCGCCGACGTGCTCTCGGCGACGCGTGCCGTCGTGCCCGTCGCGGAGGTCCTCGAAAGCCGCTATCAGGGCTGGACGATCCCCTCGGCCCAGGACGTCATCGCGGACCTCACGTCGGCGGGCTACGTCATCGTCGGCGAGTCGTTGCTCGACGTCACCGACGTCGACCTCCCGATGGAGAGCGTCGTGGTTTCGGTCGACGGCGAGATCGAGGAGACCGGCGTCGGCGCGGACATCATGGGCCACCCCGCACGCGCCGTCTCGTGGCTCGGAAACCGGCTCGAAGACCGGGACGACGGGCTGTCGGCCGGCGACCTCGTGATGACCGGCGGCATCACCGCGGCGATCGACGTCGAACCGGGCGACGTCTACCACATCAAGTTCGGCTCGATCGGCTCGATAGAAGTCCGCGCCGAGTAATCCTCCCTCTTCCGGCCGAGCGCGCGAACGGCGTTTTGCCATTGAAAACAGCGTTCCGGTCGGGAGGCGTGGTCATTGGTATTTGAGCGCGAGCGAGAGTTCGTTCGCGGTGCTCTCGACCTCCCGGGTTATCTCCTCGTCGAACACCTCGTCGCCGAGGCGCTGTGTCGGTGCCGAGATGCTGATCGCCCCGAGCACCTCGTCGTCGAGCCGGATCGGTGCCGCGATACACGCAAGCCCCTCGGTGCGTTCCTCGTGGTCGATCGCGTAGCCCCGGTCGCGGGTCCGTTCGAGTTCGTCGAACAGCTCCGATTCGTCCGTGATGGTCCGTTCGGTCGCCTTCGGCAGCCCCCATCGGTCGACGATCCCCTCGACTCGCTCCCGAGGGAGGGATGCGAGGATGGCCTTCCCGACGGCGGTGTAGTGGAGGTGGATCCGGTAGCCGACGTAGGTATCGAGGTCGACCGCGTACTCCCCCTGGGCCTGGTAGAGGTAGACCCCCATTCCGTCTTCCTCGGTGATCACGTTGACGAGCATTCCGGTGTCGGTCGCCAGCTGGTTCGCCCGCACCCGTCCTGCCTGATAGAGCGCGTTCCCGTTGCGGACGTGCCCGCCGAGCGTGAGAAACCACAGACTCAGTCGATACTCGTTGCCCTCCTTGACGACGAACCCCTGCTCGCGAAGCGTGCTCAGGTGGTTGTGAACCGTCCCCTTCGTCATCCCACGATAGCCCTCGAGGTCGAGGATCCGTGCGCCGTCCAGCTCCCGAAGGCGCTTGACGAGCGCGAGGGACTTCTCGGTCGTCCGCACCGGGTGATTCGCCTTCTTCGACATTGCCCCCCCTACGACCGCGGTCGGTATATGCTTTGTTTTCCCTTTGAAAATCACGACCCGTCGATGCGAGCGGTGACCGAGCCGATCGACGCGAACTCGGCGGTGACCACGTCGCCGGGCCCGAGGTCGACGGCGGGCGTGAACGAGCCGCTGAGAACGAGCTGGCCCGCGTCGAGCCGTTCGTCCACCTCGTCGAGGCGGTTCGCGAGCCACGCCACCGAGCGCGCGGGGTGGTCGAGCACGGCCGCCCCGACGCCGCTGTCTTCGAGCGTGCCGTTCCGATAGAGCTTCACGCCTTCGAGCGAGAGGTCGGTGCCCGCGGGCGAACTCGTGGTCTCCCCCGTGAGGTACAGCGCCGACGAGGCGTTGTCGGCGATGGTATCCTCGATCCCGATCTCCCAGTCCCGGACCCGACTGTCGATGATCTCGAGCACCGGGAGGACGGCGCTGGTCGCCTCCAGCACGTCGAGATACGTCACCGGCGGGGTCAGCGAATCGTCCATCAGGAAGCCGATCTCCGGTTCGACCCGCGGTTCGATGAGTTGGTCCGCCGGGATCCGCCGCCCCTCGACGAACATCGTATCGAGCAACCGACCGAAGTCGGGGGTGTCGACACCGAGTTGGTTCTGGATCCCCTCGCTCGTCAGCCCGACCTTGTGACCGACGACCGTCGCGCCGTCGTCGACTCGACGTTCGACGAGCCGCGATTGGATCGCGTACGCGTCTTCGGCCGTCAGGTCGTGGTTCGCCGTGAGGGGGTCGATCGGTTCCCCGTCCCGGTGGGCGGCGTACAACGCCTCCGCGAGTTCGTCCACCGTCTCCCTGTCGAGTGCCATCACCCGTCGGTATCGGTCCGCGAATGAAATACGTTCGTATTCCACACGGTCTTCCTTTTCGGACGTGCACGACGTGTTGGTTCCGGACAGCATGCTCGTCACAAACTCCGTTTTCAAAAACAAAACACGGCCACCCCTCGTCGATACCAATCCTGCGTCTCGATAACAGTCCCGTGTCCGCCGTACCTCACTGCGGTCGACCGCCGCCGTCTCCGATCATATCGGATGAACTCTCGTCATTCGTTCACAGCGGATCGTCGTTGTTCGGGACGGAGTGAATCCGGATGTCCCGAGGGGCCGAAAGCGTGCGCCGGTCAGATGGTCGTGATGCGTTCGTGGCTCTCGTCGAGGCCGGCGGCGTCCTCGGGGAGCAGGGCGACGACGAGGTACTCGGCGTAGTCGCTGAAGTACTCGACGAGCGCGGCGATCCGGTCCGAGTCGAGCGCTTCGAGCGAATCCAGCACGATGAACGGGAGCTTCTCGTGGAGTTCGTGGACCAGATAACCCGCGAGCGCGAACACCAGTCCCGTGACTTCGCGTTCGCTCTCGGAGAGGTGGTCGATCGTGTCCTCGTAGGTTCGCCCGTCGTCGGTGCTCCGGACCACGTGGAGGTCGAAGACGCTTCGCTGGACTTTGCGCCGGCCCTCCCGCACGGTCCGCTCGGTTCGTTCGATCCAGATCCGGTCGATGTTCGCGTACTCGAGGATCCCGAGGATCGTCTCCATGTGGTCGTTGAACTCCTCGACGGCTTCGGATTCGAGCTGTTCGATCCGGGTTCGGAGGTCGGCGAGCTCGTCTTGGAGGTCGGCACGCTCCCGTTTGAGGTCCTCGCGCTCGTCGAGCCGCTCCTCGACCGACTGGACCTCCTCGTCGACGTCCTCCAGGTCGTTTTCGAGCCGTCCGAGCTCGAATTCGAGCTGGTTCGCCTCCTTGTGGAGGTCGAGCAGTTCGCTGTGGTCCTGGTCTTCGAGCTCGTCGACGTCGGTTTCGAGCTCCCCGATCTCGTCTTCGAGCCGGTCGCGTTCGCTCGTCAGCTCGTCGACCGTCTCCTCGCGCTCGTCGATCTCGCGGTCGATGTCGTCGAGCTTGCGCTGGAGGCGCTCGTGCTGGTCGCGCTCGTTGCGGAGCGCATCGCGCTGTGAAGTCAACTCGTCGAGTTCGCTACTGAGTTCGTTGCGTTCGTGGGCCCTCTCCTCGCGAAGCGAACGGAGGCTTTCGAGGGTCTCGTCGATCGCCTCTCGGTCGACCTCGCTGCCGCAGGTCCAACAGACGGTCGTCTCGTCGGCCGTCTCGTCAGCGAGCAGCTGGTCGGTGAGTGCACCGTCCTCGTCCCCGTCCCCGTTCGCGGTGGTCCGCGGGGCGGTCTCCTGTAGCGCGTTCTGTAGCTCCGGGTTGTCGCCGTCGAGCATCTGCTCGTTGAACTGGAGGACCCGCTGCAGCTGGGAGATCGTGGATTCGAGCGACTGCTTGTGGTCCCGGAGCCGCTCGATCTCCGAATCGAGTTCGGAGATATCCCCGGCCGGCGTCCCCGAGAGGTCAGCTACCTCGGTTTCGAGGTCGTCGCGCTCGTCTTCGAGCGCCTGGATGCTCTCGCGCTGTGTGTCGAGTCGATAGCGGACGTTGTCGAGTTCCGAGCGGGTCGACTGGAGGTCGTCGAGCGCGTTCTCGAAGGCGGACTTCTGCTCGCGCGTGTCGTCGACGGTGCTGTCGGCGTTCTCGATCTCGGTGTTCTTCGCTTCGAGTTCCGTTCGCTTGTCCTCGATCTGGTCTTCGAGCCGTGTGCGCCGTTGTTCGAGCTCCGGAAGTCGGTCGTCGAGCGAATCCAGCCTGTCGAGCCGGTCGTCGAGGTCGCGTTTGCGGGTTTCGAGCCGCGTGATCTCGGCCTGGATGGCGTCGGTGTCGACCGGACGCATGATCACTTCACGGAGGTCGTCGCCGCGTGCGACCGCTCGACGCGCCTCGTTGTTTTCGAGGAGGAAGGCGAAGAGGTCGGCCCCCTCGGGGTCATCGAGGTACGGCTCCCCACCCATCACGACCGTCCCCCCCTCGCGTTCGAGCGCCCGTCGATACACGTTCTCCCCGAGCGTGAGTTCGACGTGTCCTTCGTCCGAGTCCCCCTTCAGCGAAGCGTGTTCGCTCCCGAGGGCAGCCATTATCGCCTGCAGGAACGAGGTCCGATTGGTCGCGTTCCGCCCCGTGAGGACGGTCACACCGGGGGAGAACGAGACCTCCGTCTCGGAGATCCCCCCGATGTTGCTCGCCGCTATCTCGGCGGGGTGTTCTGCAACGCTTGTCTGACTCATGTTATGACACTCAACGGAACCCCGATACTAAAGCATTGTCATCCGGAATGGCCGAGATACACATCGACACCGTGTCAAAATACAAAATTTTGGCACTATTTTGCGCAATAGTCCAATATTACGGACGATCTGACGATAGCGTTCGAAATACTGCTTCGCTACCCGTATCATCGGGCGGAACGACATTTTTGAGTGTGCTGAATTGCTGTACGGAAGGCGATCGGAGAAGGCCCAGTACTCCGACTGGCTAAAGCGTATCGGAAATTACTGTAACAAGCATAGGACTGTTATGAATTCGCTCGAAGACGGTCGCGCGAGCGGTCACATCGCCCCTCCTCGCCTGGGAGCGATCATCCGAATCTCGGTCGAATGATGGATCGAGGACGTTTCTGCCCTCCGTCAATTCAACCACGATACGAGTCGAATTCGTCGGGGGATCGGCCTGCGGCGAATTCGAAGGCTTTTCACCCGATAAAGGAAATCCGGCCATTTCGGAATCATTGCTGTGTTTCGATATTTAACGACGTTGGAGGTGGAGACCGGAAAGAGTGCAAAGAGCGTAAAGTAGTTATCGGATGAACGTGCAGTACGCCCATGGAGAGCGACCTTGAAGCCGAGCACCACCGCCTGGTCGTCACAGGGTCGGGGATTGCGGGGCTGACCGCCGCGATCTACGCCGCCCGCTCGAACAACGACCCACTCGTCCTCGAAGGCGACGAACCCGGTGGCCAACTCACTCTCACCACCNACCGCCGCGATCTACGCCGCCCGCTCGAACAACGACCCACTCGTCCTCGAAGGCGACGAACCCGGTGGCCAACTCACTCTCACCACCGATGTCGCCAACTACCCGGGATTTCCCGACGGCATCGGAGGCTCCGAACTCGTCCAGCGAATGAAGACACAGGCCAAGAACTTCGGGGCCGACGTCCGCCACGGTATCGTCGTATCCGTCGACGACTCGGGTCGGCCGTTCGAACTCACTCTCGCCAGCGGGGAGTCACTCACCGCCGACGCGGTCATCGTCGCCAGCGGTGCCAGCGCCCGCACCCTCGGGATCCCGGGCGAGGACGACCTCATGGGCTACGGGGTTTCGACCTGTGCGACCTGCGACGGGGCCTTCTTCCGCGACGAGGAGATGGTCGTCGTCGGCGGCGGCGACGCCGCCATGGAAGAAGCCAGCTTCCTCACGAAATTCGCCTCCAAAGTCCACCTGATCCACCGCCGCGAGACCTTCCGCGCCGAGGACTACTGGATCGACCGTCTCGAAGAGCACGTCGAGGCCGGTGAGGTCGAAGTCACCAAGAACACCGAACTCGACGAGATCCACGGAACTCCCGAGGGCGGGATCGACGGCGTCTCGCTCCTCTCCCATCCCGAGGGTCACCCGAGCGAGAAACGCGACGATCCGAACACTGAAAAATACGACCTCGACGTCGGCGCAGTGTTCCTCGCCATCGGTCACACCCCGAACACCGGCTATCTTCGGGAGACGGGTGTCGAGATGGATGCCATGGGCTATCTCCACACCAAGGGCGGCACCGGCGGCGGACAGACCCGAACCGGCGTTCCCGGCATCTTCGGTGCGGGCGACGTCGTCGACTCACACTACCAGCAGGCCGTCNAGGGCGGCACCGGCGGCGGACAGACCCGAACCGGCGTTCCCGGCATCTTCGGTGCGGGCGACGTCGTCGACTCACACTACCAGCAGGCCGTCACCGCCGGCGGCATGGGCGCGAAGGCCGCACTCGACGCCGACGACTATCTCGAAACCCACGACGTACCGACAGCGGAGAAGGCGACCGTCGGATCCGACGACTGATTCGCGTCGGCGTACTCGGCAGGTCCCGCGACGGTGTGAGGGGCGGCCGTCGCCCTATTCGAAGAAGCGCTCGATCGCCACCGCGCGCTGGAGGGTTCCGGTGTCGGTCCGTGGGAGGGGTTCCGTGGTGAGCGCGTACCGTCGGGGTCGCTTGAAATCCGCGAGGTCGTCGTGGTCGATACAGAACGCATCGAGTCCGGCTTCGGTGACCGCTTCGGTCGTCGAGATCACCGCGCAGAGGGCCTCGCCCCACTCCTCGTCCGGCCGGCCGAAGACGACGGATTCGCGCACGGCGTCGTGGTCCTCGAAGACACGCTCGATCTCCTGGGGGTAGACGTTCTCGCCCCCGGTGATCACCATGTTGTCGACCCGGTCGACGACGTGGAGGTAGCCGTCCTCGTCGAGGCGCACGACGTCGTTGGTGCGGAGCCATCCGTCGACGAACAGCGTCTCCGCGGCCGGTGGGTCCCCGAGATAGCCATCGGTCATCGCGGGACCACGCGCGAGGAGTTCGCCCGTCCCGCCGGGCTCGACCACCGACTCGGCGTCGGGAAGCTCGTCGGGTGAGGCGGTCTCCACGACCCTGAGCTCCCACATGAACGACTCCGTGCCGATGGTACCGGTGTGGTCGGTCTGTCGCGATGGATGGGCGAACGCGAGGTTCGGGCCGCCTTCGGTCAGCCCGTAGGTGTTGTAGACGCCCTCGGTGAGGTGTTCCGAGGCCCGCCGGACCAGTCGTGGCGTCACGACGGAGCCGCCGGTACGGATGTACGAGAGCGTCTCGACGTCGTGTTCGGCCTCGGTCTGGGCGTCGATCATCGCGGTCAGCTGGGTCGGCACCGCGAGCAGCCCCGTGAGGTCGTGGTCGGCGATGTGTTCGAGCGCGACGTCGGGGTCGAACGTGGGCTGGAGCACGAGCGTCGCGCCCGCCTGGAGATGCGGAAGTATCCACGCGTCGGTCGTCACCATGTGGAACCACGGCGTCGTGACCAGCGCACGGTCGGTCTCCTCGATGCTCATCTCCATGATGACCTGGGTGCTGCCGTGCCACAGCTGCTCCTGGTCGAACAACAGCGCCTTCGGGTCGCTGGTGGTACCGCTGGTGAAGAAGACGCCGTACTCGTTCCCCGCTCGGTCCGGTTCGCCGTCGGGTGCCGTATCGAGAGCGGTTCCGTAGTCCTCGACCAGCGGGCGTTCGATGGGGCTCTCGCCCGTCCGGAACGCACAGTCGAGGTCGGTTCGGGCGAGGACGGCCCGTGCGAGGTCGGCGTTCGCGTCGTCGAAGACGAGCCCCGACGCGTCCGCCGTGTCGAGCATGGCTTCGAGTTCCGCCGGGGCCGCCCGGTAGGGAAGCTGGACGGTTCCGTGGCCACGCTTGCCGCCGGCGATCATCGAATCGACCGCCGCGAGACCGTTGTGGGTCAGGACGGCACATCGCTCGCCGGGGATACGTTCTTCGAGCGCGTTCGCGAGCCTCCCCGCCCGGTCGTTCAGTTCGTCGTACGTGACCGTCCCCCTGTCGGCGATGACGGCCGTTTCGTCGCCGTGACAGCGCACCGTTCGCCGAAATACGTCGATGAAGTTCATGACAGTCCCACCAATACACAACGGTGCTGTGCGTGAGTATAATAGTGTTGCCCTTCGGCGGATCGTTCGGAACCCGAGAAGTGGATGGGGAATGGACGATGAATGGAGCACTCGGGATCGAACCCAGGCGTTTTCACCCTGAAAACATTTGCCATCCACGCAAGCGAACGGCAACTCGTCGAAGGTTCACCTAGCGGTAGGCAACGCACCCAGTACAGAAGTTCTACAAACGCACGGAGTCAGTCGAGAAGGGAAGACGGCTCGGAAGATCTTCGGTAAGCGTGCACTCATCACGGTCGTGTTTTCAAAAACAAAACAGAGCTTGCGGTTCGGTGGACGGTGTCGTTTGCTTCGGTGTGGAACGCCGGTACGCGACCCAGGATTCGTGAGAACCCTTCGACCACGAATCGACGGGAAGTAACGGAGGTATGTGTGTCACGGGAGCGTGCCCGGGCGTTTGTCCCGCTACATCGTGTGTCGAAATCCGACGATATCGGATGGGAGTCGACGGACCCGTTCGGTACGCTCACGTGCCGTACTGGTAGTTGACCGAAACGGTGTCCTCCATCTCGTCGAGGTAGTTCAGCAGCTCGTCTCGACGCGATTGCTTTTTGATTCTCCCTGTCGGGACGATGATGCCCAGCGAACCGAGTACCTCGTTCCGGACGCGGACCGGGACCGCCGCCATCCCCATTCCGACCACCTGTTCGTCCCAGTCGATCGCGTAGCCGTCCCGTCGGACCTCCGCGAGTTCGGACCGCAACCGGTCGGGGTCGGAGATGCTGTATTTTGTCTGTTTCGTCAGGCTCTCCGTGCCGATAACCTCGTCGAGGGTGTCCTCGGGGAGGTGGGCGAGGATCGCTTTGCCCGTCGCGACGGTGTGGAGGGGGGTTCTCGCGCCCGGATAGGTGCCGAGGCTCAGCGCGTGGTTTCCCTCCTCCTGGTGGAGGATGACCGCCATCCCCTGGTCCTCGATGGTGAGGCCGACCAGTTCGTCCGTCTCGGCCGCGACCCGCCGCATCTCGGGCTTGGCCACCTGAAAGAGGTGGTTACGGTACCGCATCTTGCCGGCGGTCGTGAGGACGTAGGAACTGAGGTAGTACTCCCCGCCTCGTCTGGTCACGTACTTCGTGTTGCTCAGCGATTTGAGGTAGTCGTAGACGGTGCTGTTCGGTAGGTCCATCCGCTCGGCGAGTTCGGTGGGACCGACCCCGTCCAACTCCCCGATCAGGTCCATGACCTCGAACGCCCGCTGTACCGACCCGAGGGAGGTCCGTTCTCGTGTCATGCCCTCCCTTGCGCATCATCGATAATGTGGCTTCCGGTCAATTCGGATTACGAATCCACCGGTCAACTGTTTCCTTCGTCGAGGATATCCCGAAGGTCGCCGGGCAGTTCCCTGCTCTGGTTGTCCGCCGCCGAAACGCAGACGTGCTGTTCGTGGCCGGTGTACGCGACGGATCCGTCCTCGTGGGTGGCGGTGAAGTCGAACCCGAGGCTCTTGGTCCCGAGGTCGGGTTCGACCGCTATCTCGATCGTGTCCCCGACCATCACGGGACGCTCGAACTCGAAGTCGACGGCGACGAGCGGGAGGTGGACGTCGTAGTCGTCCGGGATATCCCAGTAGGCGACGCCGGCTTCGTCCATGAACTCCTCCCCGGCCCGGTGCATCGCGTTCACCAGTCGAGGGTAGTACGCGATCCCCTGCGGGTCCGCGTGTCCCCACGCACACTTCCATCGGTAATGGAACATCATAGAGGAGTGCACGAGCGGTGGTTAAATAGCTTTCCGACGATGGGCTGGGGCCACGGACCACCCGTTCGACGTACTCGACCGGCCGAACACGGCCACATCCGATACTATCGAATCGAGTTCGTCGACCGTCGCAGGGGAGTTCTATGGGAACTGCTTCCCGGAGACCGGCCGCCCTCTCCGTGTTGTAGAGGAACATCGTGATGGTCATCGGCGGGCCAGCGAAGCGAACGGGGGGTTACTCGGCGAGCCGGCCCCGCCGCCATGACTCGGTATCGGGTGTTTGGTTGAAGGTGTAGACGTGAACCCCCCGGATATCGTAGTCGGGGTCCTCGGCGTAGCGAGCCAGTCCGTCGATGAGGTCGTCGGGCGCGTACTTCCCGCGCGAGCCGATGAGCTGGCGGACGAACCCGACGATCCCCGTCGTCTTGCGGAGGAAGTGGACCGAGTCGCCGACGCCGACCTTCTGTGAGATCTCGAGGAGCCGCTGGTACTTCATCACGCCGGGGATGCCGACCTCGACGGGGAGGTCGACACCCCGACCCCTGATCGTCTCGACCCACTCGACGACCGCGTCCGAGTCGTAGCAGAGCTGTGTGACGATGTACGTCGCGTACGGTTCCTTTTCGGCCATCGATTCGGCGAGCGTCTCGGCGGGGATGAAGTCGTGGCCCTCGGGGTAGCCGGTGATCCCGACCTCCTCGAACTCGTAGTCGAGGTCGTCGAGAACGACGAGCAGGTCGTGCGCCGACTCGAACTCACCGGCTGGCTCCTCGAGGTCGCCGCCCGGAACGAAGATATCCGTGACACCAGCGTCCGCGAGCCGCCCGACGATCCCCTCGAACTGCTCCCTATCCTTCACGTACCGCGCGGCGATGTGCGGAACGGGTTCGTAGCCCCGAGCGGCGGCGCTCTCCGCAGCCTCGACGGTCGCGTCGACGCCCAACGAGGGGGACGTCGTGATCGCCACTTCGGCACCGTCGGGCAAGTGGGTCAACTGTTCGTCGAAGCTATCGAACGGCATCAGTTCGAACCGGGGGTTGGCGAGGAGGCCCGATACACCATCGGCCGTATCGGGTATCGTTTTTACTGACATTGTCCCGTACGGTGTCGTCACACCGGAGCGTATTGAATGTACGGTGTCCCTCGGTCAGCTTCGGACGGGATGGTCAGGACCGGTCGACGTGAGGACCGGCCACACCGCGCCGCACAATTTTTATTAACGACCCCGATAGACGATGAGGCAGATGACCCGAAATTCGACCGGGGAAGTCGTCGTCCGACCGCCGTGCCGGCAGCCGGAAGTGACCGACGACGGGCCGTCAGGAGTAGCCGGCGACGGGCCGCACTGGCCGGACACGCAGGACGCGAACCGCCCTTCGAAGCGGGGCGGCGAGTGACGATGCACCACACCTCGACGGTCGACCTGCCGGTTCTCAAGGACCTCTCGAGTACCGCGGCCGCGAACAGTCCCGACAAGGTCGCCTTCGGGAACGGACTCGACGGGCGGACGGTCACGTGGCGAACGTTCGACGACGAGAGCAATCGGGCGGCCAACGCGTTCGCCGCCCGTCTCGGACAGGGCGACAAGGTCGCGTTCTTCTGTCAGAACTCCATCGAGCACACCGTTCTCTGGAACGGCGCGCTCAAGGCCGGGTGTGTGGTCTCGAACCTCCACAGCCGTGAGTCGGTCGAGTCGGTCCAGTACTGCATCGACTCGTTCAGTCCCCGCGCGCTCGTCGTCGACGAGACGACCGCCGAGTTCTTCGAAGAGCGGGTCCGGGACGGACTCGATACGAACGTCGACGTGCTCGTCACGACCGGCGAGCCGCGAACGGACCACGAGCAGGGGTTCGATTCGTTCATCACCGAGCGGTCGACTACTGCACCTGACGTGCGGGTGCGCGAGGACGACCTCGCGGCGGTTCTCTGGACCTCGGGGACGACGGGGACGCCGAAGGGGTGGTGTCACACGAACCGGGGCCTCTATCTCCGCGGTATCAACAACGTCGACGTCCTCGGTCTGGACCGGTCCGCACGCCAGCCGAACACGTTCAGCCCCGCGTTCGCGGCGTGGTACTCGGTGATGCTCCCGGCGCTGGCGTCGGGAGCGAGCACGTTCTTCCTCAGTCGGTGGGACCCCGAGGACTACCTCCGGATGGTGGAACGACACGCGATCACCGTGACCAACATGGTGCCGACGATGTATCGGGAGATCCTCGACGTCGACGGCTTCGAGGCGTACGACACGAGTTCGCTCAAGACCGTGGTCTCCGCGGGCGAAGTCCTCGACCCGACGACGCTGAACCGCCTCCGCGAGAACCTCTGTGAGGTCGTGAAGAACTCGTACGCGGCGACCGAGGTCTACGCGACGGTGATGGCGAACGACGAACTCAACGAGGAGCGTGCCAAGAGCGTCGGCAAGCCGGTTCCGGGGGCCCGGATCCGGGTGATAGACCGGAACGGTTCCTACCGCGACACCAAGCCGACGGGCGAGGTCGGCGAGCTCGCGATCAAGGCCCCGGACTGTCCGGTCTGGGCGTGGGGGCGGACCGACCGCACCGAGGAACTCTTCGAGGACGGGTGGTGGTACTCGGGTGACCTCGGCCACCGCGACGAGGACGGCTATCTCTACATCGAGGGCCGCACCGACTTCATGATCCTCTCGAAGGGGATCAAGGTGTACCCCGCGCCGGTCGAGGAACGCCTCAACGCCCACCCGGGGGTGAGCGAATCGGCCGTCGTCGGTGTCGAGGACGACGAATACGGCCAGCGGGTCACCGCCTACGTCCACCGCTCCGACCCGGAGGTGACCCCCGACGACCTCGACGAGTGGTGTCTCGAAAGCGACAAACTCGCCCGGCTGGAACGGCCACGCACCTATCACTTCGTGGACGAACCCCTACCTCGAACCTCGACCGGCAAGCTCGACCGACGGAGCACCAAGGGTCTCGAACGACCGCGGTAGATCCGGAACCGGGACGGGAGGGGAACCTTCCCGAAAGAACACGATGGATGCGTAATGTATAAGTGAGCATACGGTGTCGTGGTAGTACGGAGCACCAATGAGTAGTCAACGAGCGTGGTCGTTCGACGATAGTATGGAAGAGGCGATCGCAGCCGCCGGTAGTCCCACGGAACTCATTCGAGACCTGGGCGTGGGGCGGTTCACGAGAGCCCGTGACGAGTACACCCACTGGATCGAGGAGCAGCGTTCCTGGCAGGAGACCTGTGCGCTCGCCGACCAGTCCTACCACATGACCGACCTCCACGTCGAGGGGGCCGATGCACTCGAGTTCTACTCGGAGTTCGCCGTGAACAATTTCGAGGGGTTCGAGCCCGGAAAGGCCAAGCAGATGGTGGTGGCGAACCCCAACGGCTACTTCATCGGCGACGCCATCCTGTTCTGTCTCGGCGAGGAGGAGTTCCTGAGCGTGGGGGCTGCGGCCGCGCACAACTGGCTTCGCTATCAGATCGAGACCGGCGACTACGACGTCACCGGCGACCTCCAGCCCCGACCCGCCGCGACCGGCGACGACCCGAACAACTACCGATACCAGGTGCAGGGGCCGGAAGCCATCGAGATCATGGCGGACGCGACCGACGAGCCGCTGCCCGACCTCTCGTTTTTCAACTTCGAGACCGTCTCGATCGACGGGAAGGACGTCAATCTCCTGCGTCACGGGATGGCCGGCCAGCCCGGCTTCGAGTTCTGGGGGCCCTACGACGAGGGCGAGGAGATCAAGAGCGCGGTTCTCGACGCCGGCGAGGAGTACGGGATCCGCCGGCTCGGGGGCAAGAGCTACCAGACCCCGAACGTGATCCTCGGCTGGATCCCGCTCGTGGTTCCGGCGATCTTCGACGAGGAAATGGAGGAGTACCGGGAGTGGCTTGACGTCCGGAGCGGACTGCTCTCGCTCGGCGGGAGTTTCGACTCCGACGACATCACCGATTACTACGTCTCGCCGGTCGAACTCGGCTACAGCCACATCATCGACTTCGACCACGACTTCGTGGGGAAGGAGTCCTTGGAGGCAGAGGTCGACGACCCCGACCGCGAGCGGGTGACGCTGGTGTGGAACAGCGACGACGTGCTCGACGTCTTCGCGTCGCTCTTCGAGGAGGGCGAGACGCACAAGTTCATGGAGTTCCCCCACCCGCGGGCCTCGGCGTGTGTCTACGACGAGATCCACGTGGACGGGGAGACCGTCGGCGTGTCGACCGATAAGAGCTACATCTACAACGAGCGCGAGATGCTCTCGCTGGCGCTGGTGGACACCGAGTACAGCGAGCCGGGAACGGAGGTCGCGTTCACCTGGGGCGAACCGGAGGGCTCGTCGAACCCGATGGTCGAACGACACACCCAGACGGAGATCAGAGCGACGGTCGCCCCCTCGCCCTACCGCGAGGACCAGCGGTAGATTCCCCGTCCGTCGCTGTCCGGTTCGTCCTCGTCACCACTCGAAATCGTTCAAAACAGATAGCGAACGAGCCCGTCGTTCCTGCTCTTCCTCGAAGCGACGGAGAGTAACTGGCTATCCGGTGACCGAATCCCGCGACCGACTATCCCGCCGTCGGGTCACTGATTCGGAGCGCCCTCGTTTCCGTCGAGCGGTGCTTCGGCGTCGACGGGTTCGGCGGGGTTCAGTTGGTCGATCTCGCTCGGCAGCCCGAGCACTCGTTCTTCCGGGTTCTGGACGTGCGTTCGGCCGCGACCGACCGAGACATTCCCGTCGAGATGGAGGTGGACGGCCTCGACGAGGGCTTCGGCTTCGAGCGGCTGGCCTCGCCGTTCCAGATCCGCCTCGGTGGCGTCGTCGGGGACGTTGAACGCTCGCTGGGTGATGATCGGCCCCTGGTCGAGGTCGGGGGTCACGTAGTGGGCGGTGACGCCCGCGATCCGGACGCCCTTCTCGATGGCCTGCATGTACGCCGAGGCACCGGGGAAGGCGGGCAACAGGCTGGGATGGACGTTGATGATGCGCTTCTCGTACCGGAAGACGACCTCCGGACCGAGGATCCGGATGTAGCGTGCCAGGGCGATCAGGTCGGTATCGTACTCGGCGAGCAGCCCGAGCAGTTCGTCCTCGTCGGGGCTGCCCTTGCTGTCGCCGACGTCGTGGAACGGGACGTCGTACCGTGCGGCTATCGGTTCCAGTTCCGAATGGTTCCCGATCACGACCTCGACCTCGGCCCCGGAGCCGTTCGCGGCGAACTCCTCCAGCATCGCTTCGAGACAGTGGCGCTCCTTCGTGACGAGGACGGCGATCGAGTCCGGCTCCGAACGGGTCGGGAACCGGACCTTCACGTCCAGGCCCAGTTCGTCGCACAGGTCGGTGAGCGAACGCCGGAGGTCCGCCTCGGAGCCGTCCATCCCCGAGGTATCGACCTGGAGGGTCATCCGGAAGACGTCGTCCCGTACTGCCTGGTCCATGTCCTCGATGTTGACCCCCCGGTCGAACAGCAACGAGGTGACCCGGGCGATGAGCCCGGTACTGTCGTTCCCGACGACCGTGATCTCGGTCAGTTCCTGATTCATCTCCACCGCCCCTGATGAGTGCTCATAGCGTCTTCGTCTTGTCGCCACACGACAAAAGTCCATCGCAACACGCTCCCTGTGGGGGCGTTCTCGCCGTGAAACGGGACGGCTCGTTTCGTGAGGACGGGTAGGTAGGGTGGGTGGAGAGGGGAAAATAGTGTTGCTTTTTGGACCGAAATCCTATTGGTCGCGTTCCTGGTACCGGTTGGCATGCACGAAACGGACGTCATCACGACCGAAGGCGGGTTCGAGGCGGTCGCCCGTGGGGTGGCCGACGGAACCCGGGTTCCGGTCGAGGTTCGGGTCGCCGTCGACGACCCGTTCGACGCCTACCGCCGTGCTCGACGCGGCGGTGGGCAGTGGGATTTCTACCTCGAAACGACCGGCGGACAGCCCGGCTGGGGCTACTTCGGGGTCGACCCGGTCGACCGGCTCGAAGTCACGGGGGACGAGACGCCGACGCTCGCCGCGCTCGCCAACCGGCTCGACGAGGAGCGCCTCGTTCGCGGCCCCTGTGACGTCCCGTATCCCTGTGGCGCGGTCGGCTGGCTCTCCTACGACGTCGCCCGCGAGCTCGAAAGCCTCCCGGCGAGCGCGACCGACGACCGCGAGCTGCCGACCCTTCAGCTCGGGGTCTACGACCGGGTCGCGGCCTGGGAACACGGGGGCGATCCGGACGACCGAACCACGCTCCGGGTCACTGCCTGTCCGCGGGTCGGTGGAGCCACGGCGACCGAGACCGGCTCCGGGGCGGACGAAGCCGATCGGGCCGCGGCGGCGTACGAGCGCGGGCGTGAACGGGCGCTCGATCTGGCTCGGCGGGTGGTCGACGGCGACCCCGCCGTCGGGGAACCGCCGGTCGCCACCCGAACGGCGCGGTTCGAGAGCGACTGTGGTCGGGCCGCGTTCGCCGACCGCGTTCGACGCGTCAAGGAGCACGTTCGGGACGGGGACACGTTCCAGGCGAACATCTCCCAGCGGCTCGTCGCCCCGGCGGCGGTCCACCCCGTCGAGGCGTTCGCCGCCCTCCGGGACGTCAACCCGGCACCCTACTCCGCCCTGCTCGAATTCCCCGGCGTCGACCTGGTCAGCGCGAGCCCCGAACTCCTGTTCGCCCGGGACGGCGACCGCTTGTCGACCGAACCGATCGCGGGGACGCGGCCGCGTGGCGATTCTACAGCGGCCGACGCGGCGTACGAGCGCGACCTCCTGACCGACGAGAAGGAACGCGCCGAGCACGCCATGCTCGTCGACCTCGAACGGAACGACCTCGGGAAGGTCTCGGAGTACGGGTCGGTCGACGTCACCGAGTACCGCCGCGTCGATCGCTACTCCGAGGTCATGCATCTCGTCTCCCAGGTCGACGGGACGCTCCGGGGGGATGCGGGCCTCGCCGAAGCGGTCGCCGCCCTCTTCCCCGGCGGAACGATCACCGGCGCACCGAAACCTCGGACCATGGAGATCATCGAGGACGTCGAAGCCACCCGTCGCGGCCCCTACACGGGCTCGATCGGTATCTTCGGTTTCGACGACCGGGCGACCATGAACATCATCATCCGAACGCTGGTCCGTCACGGGGACGAGTACCACCTCCGCGCGGGAGCCGGGATCGTCCACGACTCGGTCCCCGAGCGGGAGTACGAGGAGACGCTCTCGAAAGCCCGGGCGCTCGTCTCGGCCGTCGACGAGGCGCTCGGTCGGACGGCGGACCTCTCGATCGAGCACGCGGACCCCGAAACCGAGCGCGACGAAGCGGAGGGAGCGGAGAGCGGACGAGGGGGGTCGGCGGCGCGATGACGATACTGGTCATCGACAACTACGACTCGTTCGCCTACAACCTCGTCCAGTACGTCGGCGTCCACACCGATGTGGTCGTTCGACGGAACGATGCGATCGACCTCGCCGGGATCGGCGCGCTCGACCCCGACGGGATCGTCGTCTCCCCTGGCCCGGGCAGCCCGGAGTCGGCCGGCGTCTCCGTCCCGCTCTTCGCGGAACTCGACTACCCGACGCTCGGGGTCTGTCTCGGTCACCAGGCGCTGTGTGTCGCCAACGGCGCTCCCGTCGGCCACGCCGAGTCGGTCGTCCACGGGAAACCCTCGACGGTCGCACACGACGGGGGTGGCGTGTTCGCGGACCTTCCGGACCGGTTCGACTGCGGTCGATACCACTCGCTCGCCGTGCGACGGGCGGACCTCCCGGACTCGCTAGTCGAGACGGCGACGACCCTCGACGAGGAGGGGGTCGTCATGGGCGTTCGCCACGTCGACCGCCCACACGAGGGCATCCAGTTCCATCCCGAAAGCGTGCTCACCGACGTCGGGGAACAGCTGATAGCCACGTTCTGTGACCGATGCGAAGGGAGTGATTCGTAACATGGAACGATACTACCACGTCGACGGGGAGCTACGACCGGCCGACGAGGCGACGGTGAACGTTCGGGACCGGGGGTTCCTCTACGGCGACGCCGCCTTCGAGACCCTGCGGACCTACGGTAGAAGCGTCTTCGAGTGGTCGATGCACCTGGAGCGGCTTCGTTCGACCGCGAGGACGCTCGGGATGGGCGCTGCGGTGCCGACCGACGAGGACCTCCGGACGCGCGTCCGTGAGACGCTCAGCGCGAACGACCTGACGGACGCCTACGTCCGTCTCTCGGTCACTCGCGGCGTGCAGCCGGGGAAGCTCACCCCGGACCCCGACGTCGACCCGACGGTCGTCGTCATCGTCGACGGGCTTCCCCGGGGGGGAACGGAGGGGCCACCCGTCTGGGACGACCGGGCCGTCGTTCGCACGGTCGAAACCCGCCGCGTGCCCGACGAAGCCGTCCCGGCGACCACGAAGACGCACAACTACCTCAACGGGATCCTGGCCCGGCTCGAACTGCGTCGGTCCGGAGCCGATCCGAGCGGGACGGACCCGACCGCCGACGAAGCACTGCTCCGCGACGGGGAGGGATACCTCGCCGAAGGTACGACGAGCAACGTCTTCTTCGTCGCCGACGGCGTGCTTCGGACGCCGAGTACGGACGGGTCGCTCCTCCCCGGCGTGACCCGGTCGGTCGTGCTCGACCTCGCTCGCGATTCGGCGATCCCCGTCGAGACGGGCCGGTACACGGTTCGGGACCTCCAGTCGGCCGACGAGGCGTTCCTGACGAACACGACGTGGGAGATCCGACCGATCGCCACCGTCGACGGCGTCGAGTTCTCGGAGGGTACGACGAGCCGTCGTTTGCGGGATCGATTCGACGAACTGGTCGAGGAACGGCACTACTGATCCGTCGAGATTCGAACCGCCGCCGGGGGAGCGAGCAAAACGTATAAGCCGCTTGGAGAAGCGATCACAGTCGTCATGGAGCAGCAAAACGGTTTCAGGCGGACCATCGAGAACGGCGACGTCGCCTTCGGCGCTCGGGCATCGACGTTCTCGCCGACGGTCATCGAGGTGTTCGGCGAGTTGGGGTTCGACTTCGTCTGGCTGGACTTCGAGCACATGGGGCCGAGCCCCTACGACAGCCGCGTCTTCGAGGACCTCACCCGAGCCGCCGAGGCCGGCGGGACGGAGCTGTTCGTCCGGCTTCCGTCGGGGGATCCGGCCCTCATCAGGAAGGTGCTCGACGCGGGCGTCCGGACGCTTCTCGTCCCCCGGGTGGACACCGCCGAGGAGGTCAGGGAGGCCGTGGAAGCCACCCGGTTCGTCTACGACGGCGAACCCGGCGAACGCGGGATGGCGAGCGGCCGCGCCCGCAGCTGGGGCAGCAGCGATGCCTACGTTCGGACGGAGGACGAGGAGGTCTGTATCGGGGCGATGGTCGAGAAGACCGGCGCTGTGGAGTCGATCGAGGAGATCCTGTCGGTGCCGGAACTCGGGTTCGTCTTCGTCGGGCCCTCCGACCTCTCGGTGCAGCTGGGTCATCCCACGGACAAGACCCATCCCGAGGTGCTCGAAACCATCGAAGGGATCGAAACGGCCGCTCGGTCGGCGGGGGTCCCGATGGGGAAGATAGCCAACGACCCGGCGGCCATCGAGGACGCCACGGAAGCCGGCTATCGGATCGTTCGGATGGGCGGCGACCTCGCCTCGATCCGAACGACGCTCCGTGACCGGCTGGCGGCGGTCGAGCGGCAGTGACCGACCGGTAGACCGGTACGGGAGACGGTGACGTGTGCGAGTTCGCTACTGTATACATCCCGCATCCGTTCGTGTTGGTGCGGCGATACATTTTTACGTGATTGGACCGTTCGGTAGCGTGGCCATGCAAAACGATTTGGCGACCGACGCGGGCTGGAACGCCCTCTACGTCGACGGTGAGTGGGCGAGCGGCGAAAGCGGGGAGACGATCCCGGTCGAGGACCCATCGACCCGTGAGACCGTCGCCGAGGTCCCGGCCGCGACCGAGGCGGACGTCGATGCCGCCTACGAGGCGGCGGCGGCAGCACAGCGCGAGTGGGGGGCACAGCCGCCGGCACGGCGGCAGGAGGTCGTCCAGCAACTCATGGGGGTCATGCAGGACAACAGCTCCGAGATCGTCGATCTCCTGCGGGACGAGGTGGGTGGCTCGGGGATCATGGGTGAGACGTCGATCCAGATCGCGGCCGACCACGCGAGCGAGGCCGCGACCCTCCCGCGGCGGATGAAGGGCGAGTACGCCGACTCGAACATCCCGGGGAAGGAGAACGTCCTCCGACGCGGTCCGAAGGGTGTCGTGACGGTCATCTCGCCGTGGAACTTCCCGCTCAACCTCTCGATGCGCGCCGTCGCGCCCGCCATCGCGGCCGGCAACAGCGTCGTGTTGAAACCCTCGACGGAAGCGCCGATAACGGGCGGGCTGCTCTTCGGCGCGCTCTTCGAGATGACCGACCTCCCGGCCGGCGTCCTGAACGTCGTCACGGGCTGTGGCTCCGAGATCGGTGACCGCGTCGCGGGCCACCCCGAGAGCGACGTGGTCGCGTTCACCGGCTCGACCGAGGTCGGCCAGCACGTCTCGGGGATCGCGGGCGAGAACCTCGCCGTGCCGGCGATGGAGCTCGGCGGCAACAACGCCCACGTCGTGACCGCGGACGCCGACCTCGACCGGGCGCTCGACGGTGCCACGTTCGGGTCGTTCGTCCACCAAGGGCAGGTCTGCATCTCGATCAACCGCCACATCGTCCACGAGGACGTCTACGACGAATACGTCGAACGGCTCGTCGACCGTGCGGAGTCCCTCGCTACCGGGAGCGCACACGAGGCGGAGACGATAGTGGGGCCGATCATCAACGAGTCCCAGCGCGACGAGATGCTCGACTACGTCGAGCGGACGGTCGATGCGGGTGCCACGCTCGAAACCGGCGGCGGGGTCGTCGACCTCGACGGGGTCGACGACTCGCTGGTGGTCGAACCCACAGTATTGTCGGGCGTGACCAACGAGATGGCCGCCGCCTGTAACGAGCACTTCGGTCCGATAGCCCCGGTCATCCCGTTCTCGACGGTCGACGAAGCCATCGAGCTCGCCAACGACACCGAGTACGGGCTTTCGGGCTCCGTCCACGCTGGCGACCTCGACGTCGGCATCGATATCGCCGAACGGATGGAGACCGGCAACGTCCACATCAACGACCAGCCGATCAACGACGAGGCACACGTCCCGTTCAGTGGTATCGGCGCGTCCGGCGTCGGAACCTACAACAGCGACGCGTTCCTCCACGAGGTCACCGAGACGAAGTGGATCTCGATCCAGCACGAGGCGCGCGAGTACCCGTTCTAGCGCTCCCGATCCTCGGCCGGGGGGTCGTCGTGCGGTGGCTCTCCGAACTTGACCCGTTGTTCGCGATGAGGCTTCTCGCTCGCGAATAGCATCTATCCGTACATATCGGAAAAACGTCGAGAGCGAAACCAGAAGTTGCGCTCGTCGGTGGCCGGTGGCTACTGATGGATCCCGTCCATCGTTCAGGCTCTCCCGCGGGCGCTATTTCGTCCAACGAACGTAATATCGGTAGCAGTGTTACGACGGTATTGTGGTGAGGAGACCCAATGCTAACGAGGGATCTTCGTATCCGATATTATCGGACCAACTCCTGCCGAACGGTTCCGTAGCACACACCGCAGACATGGAAACCGTCTCGGACGTCACCCTCCAGATCCGAAGAGCCGACCGCTGCTATCGGGGACGGAGGACACTTTCCATGAGACAAACGTTTATTGCCCCATCGAGCGAGGTATCACGGAATGACACCGGAGATCCACTCCCTGGGCCACGTCGCGCTCGAAACCCCCGACCTCGACGCATCGCTGTACTTCTTTCGCGATTCGGTTGGGCTGGAGGAGGTCGCGCGGGCCGACGACACCGTCTATCTCAGAGGTGTCGACGAGTTCGACCACCACTCGCTCAGTCTGACCCCCGCCGACGAACCGGGTGTCGACCACATCGGCTGGCAGACGGTCGACCGCGAGAGCATCGCGGGGTTCGCCGACCGGCTCGTCGACAGGGGGATCGAGGTCACGTGGCAGGATGCCGGGGACGAACTCGGACAGGGCGAATCGATCCGGTTCGCGGTTCCCGACGGGCACGTCTTCGAGCTGTACGCCGAGATGGAAAAGCCCGAACCGCCGGCCGAGCGCCGCTCGAAACTCAAGAACAAGACGTACATCGGCGACGAAACGCGTTCGATCGCGCCCCGACGTATCGACCACGTCCAGGTCTGGGACCCGGACGCGAAGGCCTGTGCCGACTGGCTTCAGGAGGTGCTGGGCTTTCGAGTTCAGGAGTACTACGACAACGCGGACGGGTCGCGATGGGGGACGTTCCTGAGCGCCTGTGGAACCAAGATCGAGGCCGCGGTGATCCAGCACGACGACGAAACCGACCCGGCCGCGCTCCACCACACCGCCTACAAGGTCGACCGTGGCGACGACCTCTTCGACGCCGCCGCCGCCATGAACGAACGGGGCGTTCCGACCGACGGGTTCGGCCAGCACTCCATCTCCCGTGGAAAGTTCCTCTACGCCCGTGACCCCGCCACCGGCCACCGCATCGAGTTCAACGCCGGCGGCTACCTCGTCTTCGACCCCAACTGGGAACCCATCGCCTGGCAGGAGGGCGACCTCGAGGACCGGCAGTGGATCGGCGGCCTCCACGGCGACGGGAAGGTCTCCTACTGACGACGGCATCACGACCTCGATAGCGGGACGGTCGTCGAAGGGGAATGGTGGGCGAGCGAGTCGCCGGCCGCTTCGTGTCAGTTCGCACCACTGCACCGAAACCACTAATACCGATTGCGGCCTTGCGTTCGAACGTGTTCAGCAAGATAGACCACATCGAGATCGAGGCGAGCGATGCGGACGAGATGGCGGATTTCCTGAAGACGCTCGGCTACGAGGAAGTGCGCACCACCGAACACCACGGGACCTCCTACGAACTCCAGCCCGCCGACTGGGAGGGACCGATCATCGAACTCCACACCGTCGAAGGCGAGGAGACGCCGGGCATCAACCACATCGCCTTCGCGACCGACGACATCGAGGACGTCACCCAGACCCTGAAGGACGAGGGCGTCGACCAGGTCTCCGATCCCTACCACGTCGAGAAGACGGGTCGGACGATAACGAACTTCCGGGACCCCGACGGCCGTCGGTTTCAGGCGGTCTCGTCCGAGGAGTAGCCAACCACGCGGTCGGGTCCTCATCCGAGATCGGTGTCCGGATAGGACACCGATAAGTGATTCTAGTAGGCCAGTGGCGTCGGCACAGCGCGAGCTCCGCCTCGAAGCTCGGGAACGTCTCGAAGCGGTGGTACGAGGCCGTTCGTTGAACGATACTAGTGCACTCTCGCGATACTTCGTACTTATTGAACGTTTCGCGTCGCAAAATCTGGACGGTTCGTATTTACATCGGAATCTTCGACTGATGGTCGGATCTGCTCCGCCGTCGACGACGTTCTGGAACGGTTCGAGCCGGAGTCGGTCGACCGAACGAGTCGAAGGGGTGTCGATGCATCGGTGTATTCGTATCGTTTCGCGGTCGCTTTCCCAGTAGTATCGCCCGCTTCGAGCGCACTGACCACACCCACGAGACGTTGTGTGGGCGTTTCCGGCTACTGTTACCGGGGGCTCTCCGAAGCCGATCCTGAAACGGCTCCCGACGACAACACTACCCGGCACTCTACCACTCAAAAATCTTTGTCTGTATTCTTCCCAGCCGGACTCTAGAGACCCTGGAGACCATGGGCTAGCAATCGGCGGTCGCCCGAAGGGTTTCGTGGAGTTCGTCGGTGAGCACGGTTCCCGACCCGACGACGCTACTACAACTCGAGCTCCCACACAAACACTTGGTATGCGAACGAGAAAGACGAGCGGCACCCGACTGGCGTTGCCTATCTGCTGGCCGAGTGCCACCTATCCTATCTGTGGAGCGTCCGCCGAGGCGGGAGCCCACAGCGTATCGAACACGCCGCTTTCGAGGAGGTTCGAGAGGCCACGACGGAGGCGTTCGGACGCCGCCTGGTCGGAGACCCCACACTCCGCAGCGAGTTCGACCATGCTGGTCCGGCGTGGCACCTCGAAGTACCCACGACCGACGGCCAGCGCAACGATCTCGCGTTGCGACCGGGTCAGCGGCTGGGAGCGAACGCCTGGTTCCGTGCCGGCGTCGGTCAGGCTGTTCAGCGAGAACCCCATGCCTCGTTCGGAACACCGTTCTCGATACGTCCGCAAAGCCTCCTGGTCCGGGAACTCCATTCGGGTCGTCGCTCCGTGACGTGTGACGGTGGAGGCGAGGAGCACACCTCCGACGGCGGTCCACTCCCAGTACGTGGTCGTCGAAGCGGGCACGTGGAGCTGATAGCGTTCCCGGCCGTCCTCCGATCGGAGGTGCCGGACCGCTCCCGTGGTGTCCGAACGTTCGAGTTCGGTTTCGAACGCCCCCACGTGGTTCGTCTCGGCCCAGAACGTTACCAGGAGAGTGTCGGGGTCACACGCGACTACTTGTTCGATTTCGAGTCGGAGGTCGGACACCCGTTCGAAAAGCGAGTCGTAGGCGGGGGCATCGAGGTGGTAGGTCGCGACGAGGCTCATCCCCCCATCCCGCCTCCTCGGTGTCGATGCCGGGTTCGTTCGGACGTACGAGTCACCGGTTCCGGTGTGGAGATCTCCGTCCACTGCGTTCCATGCGTCATTCCAACCACCCCCGGAGCCCGCTTCGGGATAGATGCCCTCAAACGCCCGATCACATCATATGTAGGTTTTGTCACGCAGTTCCGGAACGTACGAAATCGTATGCCGTGTGGTGGTTCTCTTTCTCTTCCGTTCCACTCCTGCAATGATTTCCTAATGAAATTCCCTACTAACAGAATTTTAACGTTCGAGTTCGAGAAACGATTGTTGATATTGTGTAATCTACTCCGATGTTTCGTGATCGGTTGCTAAAGAAATGGTTGCGACGAGACAAACGTTGTAGAACACTGACCGGTGACGAAACGACTATGCTGCCGCTCGCGTGTGTCTCCGTGTGCATCACAATGGACGGCGATGAATTCAAACGGCAACTTCGTCAGCTCGTCGAGGCGGCACAGAAGGACGACGTCTCGCTTCCCGGCTGCTACGACGTCCAGAGTTCCGAGACGCACGACAGACGTCTCCAGATCGAGATCACGGAAGTCGCCGATTACAACCGGCTTCGGGCACTGTCGAACGACTAACTCGTCGTCCGGTACCGGCCGGGGAGTACACCACCGCTCAAAGGCTGGTCGGTCTCCATTGTCACCCATGTCTTCCCTTTTTCCTTCGGCCGCAACACGGGAGACTAGGCGCGGAAGACGGGAGGAAACCGACCTGTGGAGCGGTTCGACCGTTCGGACCTCTCTGGCATCACCCAGGTGCCGTCCTTCGCGCCCACGACCCATGACCGACACCGGATCACACGGGCGTCAGCTCTCGATGTGCGAGCGCTGTGGCGTCGTTCGTTCCGTCTCCAACGCGGGAGACGAGCCGGTACCCCACAACAAGGAACGAGACGGACGATGTGAGGAGTGCGGTTGTAACGAACTGTCCTCCGTGCGTCTGTGACCACCGTCCACGAAGACGGGTGACCTCGTCCCTCGGACTAGGCGTGCTGACGGGAGATATCCCGCTCATCGTCCGTGGCCCCGACCAGGATTGGTGACCGCCGGAATGCCGGTGCAGGTCGAGCGGCACCTCGACATTGACTTCCATGTTTCACAACTATGGAACGATCGGGACCCGATCCTGACGGGAAAGAACAGATGCCACGATGTCAGAACTGCAGTGGGTTCGTCACCAAGCAGTACGTCCGCGTCTTCGCACCGACGGGAACGAACACCGTCCGGGTTTGCCCTCAGTGTGAGAACAAACTCCGGGATGGGGCTACCGTCCGTGATGCTCGTTCATAGCTCGACGACGAACTGGAACGGCGAACCGAACCGGCGGCTCCGAGCCGCCTAAATAGGGCATTGCGGTCCAGCAATCACAGTCAATACGGTCCCGTACGGTAGTGAACGGTAGCTCACGAGGGGAGCACCGTCGAACGTACGTTTCGGTCGGTATCGGCCGGTGAGGGGCGTTGGGATGTGGATAACGGATCCGCCGCGGACTCCTCTTCGTGCGCCCGTTCCGGAGGGAAAGCGAACTGGTGGGGAAACACGATGGGAGAAAGCCACGACGACCGAACGTCAGCGAGGAGGGAGCTCATACTGGAACGGTACGACTGGGAGATCGCTCCGAGCGAGGACGGCTGGAAAACCATCCCGAACGGAAGCGCCCGGAGCCGTATCAGGAGCGAAGAGTTAGAGCTCTCCGAACTCGAACGAACGATCGCGCCCCTGGTCGGGTTCGTGGTCGCGATGTTGCTTCTGGTCTCACTAGGGTACTTCCTGCTCTCGACGGTCGTGTAGTCCTCAAGCGAGCCGTTCGGTCCCCCTTTCGTGGTTCTCGACGGATTTTGTCGGTGAGCGAGCGTTTCGGTGTCCGGAGCGACCATCCCCGACGAACGAGGCTCATAACGGTCCGGGAGGGTCAAGCAAGCGTTTACTACCGGGGACCGTGATTCCCGCGTATGATCGGGACGAACACACCCGCTCGTTTCGAGGTCGCCAGGGGTGCCGACGGGCACTGGCGGTGGCGATTCGTCGACGAGAACGACACCCTCATCGCCAAATCCTGTCGCGGTTATACCTCAAAGCAGGAGACGGTCCGAGACCTGCGGAACCTCCAGGCCAACGCTTCGAGCGCACCGGTAGTCCTTCCGGAAGACTCCGTCTCGTGAGCATGTTCCTCTCCATCCGATAGTTCCCGGTCCCGAGGTGGAGTCCCCGACCACCACCCGAGGGACTCCATCGGTTCGTTCGTTGGTAGGTCGCTCTCGATCGAATCGAGTATCGGTTCACACCGCCCATACCGATCAGCGTCGTTCGTCCCGACATCGCGTCGTCCCCCGAGGTTCCCGAACTCGTCGATGCTACCCGGCGATAACGAAGTCGTGTATGGAACTGAACCAACGGATGAATCCGAACGAACGATCGATTTGGGTCGGGAACCGACTTGCCTCCAGTCCGTAGCCGACTACCGATAAGAAGAGAACGGCATCATTTAAGAAAACGACAATCGATCCCGGTGGATCAATCAGCCCCGTTATTATCCAATACATGTGACGTTATCGGTACGCATAGTTAAGTGCAAACTTCTCGTAGGGGCGATAGCGTCACCGCAGGAGACATCATGGACCCAAACGAACGAAACCGGGATCGCAGCGCCGTCGGCTCGGTCTCGGCAGGTGTATTCGAGGCGAGCGTGGGAACAGCAGTGACGACCCTCCGATACGTGTTCTGGTCGATCCCGGGAATGCGTCCCCGGGCGACGAAACGAAACGTCCTGGTGGTGCTGGTCGGACTGCTCGCGCTCGGGGTCGTCCTCTCCGTCGCTCTCGATCTGAACATACAGCAGTGGATACCGCTCGCACCCTAGGACGACACCGGTGAGTACCTCGGCCCCGGCGTACTCAGCGGGACCGACCGAGACGGAGTTTCTGCTGGCTGTGGAAGTAAACGAGCCCCGAGACCAGGTACAGTCCGACGAACCCGCCGGCCCACAACGAAACCGGGAGGGCTGCAAACAGGGGCATCCCGAGGCTCGAGAGCGAGACGACGACCAGCGAGACCAGCCCCACCACGAAGTAGTAGGTGGCGTACGGTACCCCCTCGTTCGGGACGACCTCCATGTACACCTCGACCTGGTGGGCGTCGTTGAGGAGGTGGACGACCTTCCGGTTCTGCTCGTACTGGATGATCCCCAGGTCGTCGAGTTTCGGGAGGTGGGTCTGATGCAACGAGTTGTAGACGCTCTCACGCTTGTTGCGGGGCGGCGGTGACTCCCCCGTCTCGATGCTCGCCAGCTCCTCGGAGAGTTCCCGTAGCGTGACGGTTTCGTCCCGACTTCTGAGGTACTTCAGCGTCCGTGCCCGTCTCCTGTTTCGCAGCACGTCGTGTATCTCGTGTTCGGTGAGTCGTTGATTCGTTGACGCTGACATGTATTTGAGTGGGTGTCGTCTGCGGGGTGCTCGATCGAGCCGTCCACAACGGACGAGAGTGCTCCACCGGATCGGTTCGGCCGGCGGCTCCCGTTCGTTGGTTAAGCCAGCCATAACCCTATACATAGATAACATAAACGCTTAGCTGTCAAGGGTATTTATGTACGTACGAATGAATATCACGGGAATCGAGGGGTACACTATCCACAAACGCCGAAAAAACATACGGATACCGTCCTATTTGTAATCATCGCTGTTCTATAATAACCGATCGATCGATACGGATTATGGGGTTGCTGTCGGGAATCTACGGCGGGGAACGACGACATCGTTCGGGACGATCACGACCGTTTCCCTCGATGGAAGCCGATCCGACAGCCGTGCCCGTGCCACCGCGTGCACCGTCGCCACGCCCTTCGGCAGCTCCCTGCCGCCGGTTCGAGGGGAGGCCGACGGGCCGACTACCCAGTCCCCCTTGCTCTCGTGCGTACCGGCGACCGACCAGGCCACGGAACGGACGGTTACGCCGGCACAACGTCTCAATGAACGGTCCGATACTGGGTTGAGTGGCCGCATAGGTAAGTCGTCCCCGGACCGAACGAGAGTCGATGATCGGCCCGTACCCGAACACCAGTCGTCGGCCCACGAGACGATGAAGGTCCTCTACGTCCTCTCCCAGGACAGCGGCGGCCTGCCGCACTACGCCGCGGAGCTCGCGAACGCGATGTCCCACCACGCCGAGGTGGTCGTGCTCAAACCGTTCGAGACGACCGCCGACGAACTCTTCGACGACGCCGTCGACCGTGTCGAGGCGTTCGAGAACCTCGACATCGCGGCGACGGACCTCTACGCCGGCGACTGGAACCCGGTGGCGGCGTTCCGGGCGGCGCTGTCCTACCGCAGCCTCGCCCGCATCGAATCGTTCGACCCGGACATCGTGCACTTCACCTCGCCGGCCAGCATGTTCCCGCAGGTCCAGTTGTTCACCGCCCTCTACGGGATCGACGACGACTATCCCGTGATCGAGACCTACCACGACGTGCTTCCGAACAAGCTCCTTCGCCGTGGCGAGGAGTTGGCGGCGAGCGAGCCGCTCTCGAACGTGCTCCTCGACAACGTGATGAAGCTCGGACACCGCGCGCTCCCGGCGCTCGATCGGGCACACACCGTCGTACACACCGAGACGAACCGCGACACCCTCGTCTACAACGGCTTCGACCGGTCGGACGTCTCCGTCGTTCCACACGGAATGTACGAACTCTTCAGCCAGTACGACCACGCCGACGTCTCCGTCGAACCGCGAACGGTCCTCTGTTTCGGACAGATCGTCCCGACGAAAGCCCACGACATCGTCGCGAAGGCTATCCCGCTGGTGGCCGAACGCATCGGCGACGTCACCTGTGTCGTCGCCGGCTCCGGCGACCTCCCCGAGGAGGCGGAACGGGTGATCGACGCCCACCCGGAGCTGTTCGAGGTCGAGAACCGCTTCGTCCCGAACGAGGAGGTCGGCGCGTACTTCCGGCGAGCGCGGGTCTCGGTCCTGCCCCACCAGCGCCAGAACGGCCACAGCGGCGTGATGACCATCTCGTACGCCTACGGGACGCCCGTGGTCGCGGCCGACGTCGCGGATTTCCCCCGACTGGTCGAGGAGAGCGGCTGCGGGGTCGTCGTTCCGATGGACGACCCTGAACCACTGGCCGACGCACTCGCGACCGTTCTGACGGACGACGACCGCTGGAGGGAGATGCGACGGAACACACAGCGCCTCCGCGAGGAGTTCTCCTGGGCGAACGTCGCGCGTGAGCACGTCGAGATCTATCGGGACGTGCTCGACGACCGACCGGAACGCACCGTCGCCGCACGACCCAGGTCTCGATGAGATGGCCCCCGAACACCGCCACGTCGTCGATCGACGATCCTTCGGAGAATAGCATGAACGTCATCCAGATCCCACACGTCTACCGCCCGTCGCTCGGCGGCGTCGAGAACTACGTCCACCGGCTGAACCGCTCGCTCGAAACGCGCGGGCACGACACGGCGACGATCACGACCGACGTCAGCCTCGCGAACACGGACTCGCCGCTCGACCCGCAGGCGAACGTCGCCTACTGTGACACCGACTTCACGGTGTTTCGGAACCCGTTCTCGCTCGACCTCCACCGGCGCGTCGAGCGAAGCACGGCGGACCTCTATCACCTCCACAACCTCGAGTTCTTCTCGACGGTCGAAGCCGTCCACGCGCTCCCGGCGGATGCCCCGTCCGTGCTGACGGTCCACGGTTTCCGTCCGTCGCCGGACAGTTTCCTGCAGCGCGCGCTCACGGGGCTCTATCACCCGGTCGCGGCGTACGTCCTCGACCACGTCGACAGAACGATCGTGCTCGGCGCGACCGAGAAGGACGCGCTCGTCGACGCGTTCGACGTCGATCCGTCGACCGTCGACGTCGTTCCGAACGGTATCCATCCCGAGGAGTTCGAGGTGACACGCGAGCGAGTCGTGGCGTTCAACCGCCGGTACGGCCTCGACCCGGAGACACCCACCATCCTGTTCGTCGGGCGGATGGTGCCCCTGAAACGCCCACACCTCCTCGTCGACGCGCTCGCCGAGTACCTCCCCGACCGCGACCTCGATGCGGTGATCGTCGGCACCGGCAGCGGCGAGTACGAACGGAACGTCCGCGAGCGCGCCGACGACCGCGTTCACTTCCTCGCCAATCTACCCTTCGACGAGCTGAAGGCGGCCTACCACGCCTCGGACCTGTTCACCCAGCTCTCCGGTGCGGAAGGGTTGCCGACGGTCGTGCTCGAAGCGATGCACGCTGAGCTCCCCGTGGTCGCGACGTCCGTCGGCGCGCTTCCGGACGTCCTGAGCCACCGCGAGAACGGCTGGCTCCTCGACGCCGCACCCGAGGTCGGGGACGTCGCCGAGGCAATCCGGTTCTACCTCGACCGTCCCGACGAACGGCGACGGGTCGGTGTGCGGAACCGCGAGCTGGTCTACGACCGATACGATTGGTCGCACGTCGCCGACGATATCGTGTCGACGTACGCTCGCGCGCTCGATTGAAAATCTACGGCTTTTGCCGACCCGCTACTGGCCGGCCATCTCGGTCCCCGAACGCCCACCGATCGGGAGCTGATTGAGAACCCCGTGGATGAAGGGGCCAGGATCGTCGAGGTGGAGGTAGTCGAAGTGTGGCTGGTCGTAACACGACGAGAGGACCTCCCACACCGCGGTTCGGAAGGCGGGCGGTTCGATGGCGGGATAGCGCTTCCGGAGGATGCTCCAGAGATACTGGAATTCGCCGAAGAGGAGGTGATTGCCGGCTCCCACCTCGTACTCCGTTTCGATGCGGTCCGGCTCGCCCGTCGCCAGCAGCCAGTGCGCGTGGGGGAAGTCGGCCCCCGCGATGACGTCCATCTCGATCGACGCCCAGACGCGGGGGTTGATCTCGGTGAACTTGTACTCCCCGGTGTCTGGCTCCTTGAGGAACTGGACCGAGGCGAGGCCGTGCCAGTCGAGGTGGTCGAGCATGGCTCGCCCCATCTCCTCGATCTCGGGGTCGTACATCGTCTCCCGGTAGACGCTCGCGCCGCCGGCGTAGGATTTCCCGCGGATCTGGCGCTTCTGGCACGTCAGCACCGATTTTCCCTCGTCGTAGAGCCCCCTGAAGCCGTATTCGGTGCGGGTGTCCCGGACGAGTTCCTGGACGATCGGAACGTGGTCGGGGACGTGGCGACCGCTCTTGTGCATCGTCTCCTGTATCGCCTCCAGGTCGGGTTCGGTGCCGGCGGCGGTGTAGATCACCTCCATCTTCCCCTCACACTCGTCCTCCGAGAGCGAGTCCACGTAGTCGGGCGTGAGGATCGAGTACCGGGGTTTGACGATCAGCTCCCGGCTCCAGTCGTCGACCTCGTCGAAGGAGTACGTCTCCGGGATGGCGATCCCGGCCTCGCGTGCGGCCTCGGCCTGTCGAAGCCGGTCGTGGACCGTCCGGACCTGCTCGAAGGACGGCCAGAGCGCGACGACGTGTTCCTCGAACTGGTCGCGATACTTCCCCAGCACGTAGCTGTCGACCTCCCGATGGGGAACGATCGTGTAGACGTCCGGCCGCTCGGCGAGCGAGAGGAGAGCGTCCTTGTAGGCCAGGAGGTCCTCGTAGGGCGAGGGGACGATGGCCGTCTCATCACAGTACCGGGACGCGAGGGCCGGTCGGTCCCGGTGTTCCGAGACCGCGATGGTGTGGACGCCGCGTTTCCCGAGCGAGCGAAGACACGAGATGCTGCTCCCGGAGTCGTTGATCGGGAGCAGTACCGAGCGACCATCGGATTGTGGTTTCATTCGTCGATCCCAGGGACAGCGGCCACATAGCTATGCAGTCGTTTGAGCTATCGACCGGACGAACCGCGCGACACTGCGGGAGGAATCGAGCGTCGAATCGGTCGTGCTGACACGTCTCGGAGGTGAGCTCGATACACGAGGGGCCACCGAACCGAACCCGGAATCGTCCTCCACTCGAATCGTCCTAACGACGGAATTGAATCGGCTCCCGGAGTTGAATACGTCGGTGGATATCAACGGTGTGCGTGAACGAAGTAGACGCCGGAGCGCCGGTCCGCCGGCCCGCCGAGGGGTGTGAGCGAGTAGCCCGCCGCCCGGAGAAACGCCTCGACCTCCTCGGCGCTCGTCCCGTACCGACGACACTTCGCCGAGTGAACTTCGAGATAGACCGACTCGACGGTATCGAGAAGATCCCCCAATCCACGGAGGACGAGGAGTTCCGCGCCCTGGACGTCGATCTTGACCACGTCGGGCGGCGCGAATTCATCGTCGAGGAGGTCCGCACCGCGGCGGGTCTCGACCGTTCGACCGACGCCGTCGGGTGCGAGATAGTGATGGCCGCCGCCGGCGTCGACGACTTCGGACGAGAGGGTCGTCGTTCCGTTCTCGTCCGAGAGCGCTATCGGCGAGACCGTCCAGCGTTCGGCGGGAGCGGTGGTTTCGAGGTTGGCCCGGAGCCGCGACCGATTCACCGCCTCGGGTTCGAACCCGACGACCTGACCGGTGGTCAGCGCGCTCGCGACGAAGCAGGTGTACGTCCCCACGCACGCCCCGACGTCCCAGACCGTCTCGGTGCCGTCGAGGCCCGAAAGCAACGCCGCGACCAGGTCCCGTTCACCACCGAGCGTCGTCGCCCGGCGGTACTCCGCCACCGTCGAAACCCCGAACCGAACCGTTTCGCCGGCGACCGTCGTCTCGACGGTGTCGCCGGCCATCGCCGCCCGAGCCATCCAGTAGGCCGTCTCGACACGCCAGTAGACCGACGAGACGAACGGCGGAACTCCGTATCTGGCGGCCAGCCGATACGGGGCGTTGCGCAGTCGGTCCTTCGTCGTTCGAGTGTCTTGCATTTCGATGAGTGAGGTCGTTTCGTCCGCCGGTTCGATGGGGATCGGTCGGCAGTGGGAAGGTGTCCCGGCCGGTCACGCGGGGGTGAGCGGCCCCGTGCGCAGGAGCCGCTGTCCGACCCGTTCTGCGGTCTCGCCGAGCGCTCCCGTCGCGCCGCCGCCGGCGGCCAGCCGGTCGTTACCACCGGCCCCGCCGCCCGCCTCCTCGGCGATCTCGCGGCCGATGGCCGTCGCGCTGAACTCGTCCGCGAGCGCTTCGTCGACGGCGACGGCGAACGAGCCATCGCCGTGGGCGACGACGAGGGTGATCCCCTCGCCGTCCATCGCGCGCTTCGCGAGCGCCCGCGCGTCGGGGAGTTCCCCGTCCTCGAACTCGACGACGCGAACGGTCGGGTCGTCACCGCCCGATCCGTCGTCGACCGACCGATCCTCCGAGAGCGATCCCCACCACGAATCGGCCCATCGCGTGCGGACGGCATCGAGCTCGCGCCGCAGGTCGCGGCGTTCGTCGTCGAGCGCGGTGACCCGCTCGGGGAGGTCCTCGACCCTCGCATCGAGCCGTTCGGCCGCTTCCCGCGCCGCGCGTCGGTTCTCGCGGTCGACGTCGTTCGTGTTCGACTCCCAGTCCTTGCTCACGGTCAGACTCTCGCGAACCGTCCGTTCCCGCCGTCGCCAGTAGAGTGTCGTTCCGACGAGTGCGATGCTCGAAGCCAAGCCGACGCGTGTGGTGTTATTCATGGATGAATCCCTTGAGTTTCGGCCCCAGGGTGGGGTGGGTTATCAGCGGAGCCAGCCGAGGCGTGATCGTCGCGAGCCGTCCGTAACCGTCGAGCGAAGCGCGTCCAGCCCGCTCGGGTGGACTGACGAAGCTCACGAGCGGGTACTCGAACCCGCCGAACTGTGCTTTGAAACCGTGAACGCTGGAGCCGCGTCGCGAACGCCCGAAATCCACGACCGAGCGTCCGGCGCGACAGGCCCGCTCGATCGACTCGACGTAGAGCAGGTGGTTCGGTCGGTGGTCCCAGTGGGCGCGCTTCGAGGCCGGGGTCCACACCATCGTGGTGTCGCCCCACTCGAAGAGGAACACACCGGCGATCGGTTCGCCCGCGCGCTCGGCGAGCAGAACCGTGGCGGCCTCTCCGAGCCCGTCGGCGAGCGACGCGAAGAATTCCTCGGGGAACTGCGGGCTCCCGAGACGACGCATCGTTTCGAGATACAGCGGGTAGAACTCGGCGACCGTGCCCTCGGTCACGGTGACGCCGTGGTCGCGGGCGGTTCGCACGCACCGGCGGATGTCCTTCTCGAACGTGGACTCCCAGAGCGTCTCGAACGGCCGATCGAGCGACAGTCGGATCGACGACCCGGTCGGAACCCCGCCGTAACCCGCCTCGTTGTACCCGCTCACGCCGCTCCAGCCGCCGTCCTTGACGATGCGGGTGTCGCCGTCGAGTTCGGACAGGACCGACGTCGTGGAGACGGCCTCCTCGACCAGCGGAAAGCCGTACTCACAGAATGGGTTGACCACACTGTGGCCGACCCCCTCCCGGACGCTGAACCCCGGGACCATCCCTCGGGTCGCGCCGGAGTCGGGATCCGTCAGGAGGCGGTGTCGGGGCTCGTACCCGAACGCCGTCTCGACGGCGGCCGCCCACTCCGGGGTGTGAAACACCGTCGCAGCGGGGTGGTCCTCGACGATGGACCGCCACTCCGACGACCGAGTGGACACGGGTTGGGTCTCGACGTCGCTACCGTCGATCGTCGTCCGGCTCATCGTTCACCCCCGATCCGAAGCGGGGCGGTGCCGTCGGTAGCCACCTCGCCCGGGTCGGCGTACCCGTCCGCGACGGCACCGGCCGTCCCGAAGGCGAACTCGTCGAGCAGCGCTTCGAGCTTCGCCGCCAGTCGCTCGATCCCGTGGAAGCTAACGAAGCGTGCGTGTGCCGGGATCGGGGCGTGTTCGGCCGCGGACCGAACGGCCGGGTTGAACTCCCAGGGGTGGAAGTAGATCGTCGCCGGATGCCCGCGTGCGTTGAGGCTCCGTATCCCGCGTTTGACGGGCCAGGTCGGCAGCACTCGCGCGTAGAACCCGCCAGCGACCGGCAGCCGAACCCGCGGGTGGAACACCGCGAGCGGGAGTTCGACGAGCCGACCGTCGGCCTCGTCACCCGAATCCGTGAACGGCGCTCGCGGGTCGAGGCGGTAGGGCCGAACCGGTGCGTCGGCCACACCGTACATCGGCGTCTTGACGGGGAAGACGCTGGAATCGTACCGATAGCCGGCGGCTTCGAGCGCCTCGATGGCCCACGCCGTCCGGGGGGTCACCGAGAAGTTGGGCGCACGAAATCCCGTCGGCCACGTTCCGGTCGCGTCGTGGATGGCGACGGCGCTCGCTTCGAGCTCCGCGGCGAACTCGTCCCTGTCGAGTTCGAACAGCGGCCGGTGGGTGTGGCCGTGTGAGCCGACCTCGTGACCCGCATCGGCGATCCGTGCCACGAGGTCCGGCCGTTCGTGGGCCAGTTCGCCGACGACGAAGAACGTCGCCCGGACGTCGAACCGGTCGAGGATAGCGAGAACGCGTTCGACCGATGCCTCGACGTGTGTCGCCGGGTCCGTCACTCGCTCCCGAAGCAGCGTCGCCGAGTACCAGTGTTCGACGTCGAACGAGAGGACGTTCGTCACCTCGTCGCTCATCGGCTCCTCCCGTCGATCCCGGCGTTCTCGAAGTAGGTGCTGAGCGAGTGGAGGACGATCGCGGTGAAGCACGCGAAGATACCGACCAGCACGAGGAACACCGCGCTGAGCGAGAGCCCGACCGGAAACGTTCCCGACTGGACGTAGCTGACGACCGCCCAGTAGCCGACGCCAAGCCCGCCGAAGGTGAGCGAAAAGCCCGGCAGCGCGAGCGCCGTGAGCGGGCGTTCGCGTTCGACGGTCTTCAGGATGTTCTGGAGGAGGATCATCCCGTGGGAGAGCGGGTCCTGACTGCTCGCGTTCGCCACGTCGTAGGTGACCGTGATCGGGACCTCCTCGACGGGGTAGTCGTGGTGGTGGATGTGATAGAGGATGTCCGTGCTCGCGTCCATCCAGTCGCCGATGGTCATGTCCTCGGCGAGGGTCTCGATCGCCTCCCGGTCGTACGCCCGAAAGCCGCTCTGTGTGTCGCTCATGCGCGAGTCGGCTCGCACGATGCCCATGCTCAGGTTCGTGAGCACGTTGATGACGCGGAGCCCCACGCGGCGGTAGAACGGCGCGTTCGATACGGCCCCGTCCACGAACCGGCTGCCGATGACGAGCGGGGCGTGCGTGGTGGCTTGCGCCCTGACCAGCCGGGGAACGTCCGCGGGGTCGTGCTGTCCGTCGGCATCGAGAACGACGAGATGGGTCACGTCGTGACCCTTCGCGGTCTCGAAGGCGGTCTTGAGGGCAGCACCGTAGCCCCGATTCCGGTCGTGGGCGCTGACGACCGCGCCAGCCTCCGCGGCCCTGATCGCGGTGCTGTCGCCGCTCCCGTCGTCCACGACCAGCACCAGATCGGCGTGCTCGGCCACCCGCCGCACCACGTCGCCGATGGTGGCTTCCTCGTTGTACGCCGGGATCGCTACCATCACGTCGGGGTCGGCGTGGGCGGATGCCGACCCCGACCCCGACGTGTGTTCGGTCGGCTGTCGGCCGTTTTCGGACCTATCGCTTTCGAGGGGGTGAACCCGGTCCGGAACGTGGTCGTCGACGACGTCGACGGCCGAACCCACCCCCTCACTCGCGGAAACGCCGTCAGCAGTGTGTTCGCTCATTCTCCTCCGGGCCTTCGTTGACCGTATCGGACGATAGATATTCTCCAATTGTGTGTTTCTGAACGGCGTATTTGGTGACGAACACACACTCAAACGCGAAATTATTCCACGATTCGGGCAGATAGTTGCGGGTAGAACGCTCGAACTGAAAGGATAGAACAACGAATATTCCTCGATGGCACAACCGAGGGAGCTATCGAATCAACCGACGAGACCGTCGCTGCTCGGGCCGAGGGACGGGGCTCGTTCCCGGGACCCCAAGCACGGCTGACTCGATGGACGCGGAAGGGACCGAATCGAGCGGCCGATACGTTCGGCAGTGGCGCTCGGCACACGTCGTCGGAGGTGCGAGCCTCGTGACGACCGGCCGTTCACCGCGTTCGCACTGACCCCCACGAACCAGTGCAGGCGTCCACGACGCGTCGTCCGAAACGGCCCCGGGAACCGTTTTCGCTCGTCCGGTGACCCGTTCAACGGGACAATAGTCAATCGGCCCGGAGGACGACCGTCCGCTACAATGGGCCAGGAACGTGTCTCGATCGGACGGCGAACGTTCCTGGCGCTCGTCGCCGCGGGCAGCGGTACCATCGCCGCCTGCTCGTCGCCGAACCGGCCCGCAGAACGACCCCCCACGGAGATCCCAATGTCAAACCTCGATCGCGTATACGAGATCACGGAGAACTACCACGTCGGACCGAAACGAGAGCGCCCGGAACCGGGTGACGCCGCGGGAACGATCTGGGAGGCGACCGACCCGGGCCCGGCGGGTGCGACCCGGCGGTCGCTCTCCGACGGCGACCGCTGGATACCGTTGGTCGTCGAGCCCGAATCGCCGAGGGCGACCGGCGAGTACCACCTCACCGCCGACGACGGCTTCGAGGGGATCCAGAACGTGATCGACCGAACGGGCGGCAACGTCGTGATTCGGCTCGCGCCGGGGACGTACGTCGGGCGCGAACTCACCCTCGAACACGGCGTCGTGCTGGTCGGGTCGGGTCGCAACGCGACCACGCTCAAGCTCGAGGACGGGGCGAACGCGGACCTCGTGACGACGCCCGACCTCCCCGACCGAAACGTGATGGAGTGTACCCTCCGGGACATCACGTTCGACGGGAACAGGGCGAACAACGCCTCCGGGAACGCGGTGTACGGGGCGTTCTGGAACAGTCGGTTCGTGGACTGCAACTTCTACGCCGCACCCGGGAACGGGTTCTGGCTCGCCGGGTCGACGGCGAGCACCGACGACAACCAGTTCCGTGGCTGTCAGTTCCTCAACAATCGGGCCGCCGGGCTCCGCGGTGGCGGCAACAAACGTTCCTATCCCTCCGTCGGTGTCGCCCGCGTCGATACCAACTGGTTCGGCTACAATGGGGGCCCCGCCGTCACCGCCCGGGGGGAATCCTGGAAGATCAGCGATTCGAAGTTCTACGCCAACGGGCTGGACGGCGACCCGACGATCGAGTTCGACCGGTGTAGCTACTCGAACGTCACCGGCTGCGACATCCACTCGGACTACCCCGACCACCCGCTCATCCTGGTCTCGGCGTCGAAGGGGGTCGAGAGCATCGGCAACCAGATCAAGAGCAACGACCTGCGGGGGAACTACCGGTCGGCGGTAGGGTGTCTCGTCGACGGGAACGACATCGTGGCGCTCCAGATCCACGACAACACGATACAGAGCAACGGTCGCTCGGGGTCGGGGATCGTCGCGCGCGAGACCGGACCGGGGTCGTTCGTCGACTGTTCGTTCAGGAACAACACGTTCGTCGGCACCACGACCGGTCGTGCGGTCAGACTCCCGGACAGCTGGCGCACGAACGGGAACATCAACGCCGGCCGAATCGATTGAATCGGCGCATAGTAATGGCTCGGTGGGGGTAATCCGAACCCGACAATGGTACCGGAACGCCGGAGGGGCGGATGAGTCAGTCGACGATCGTTCGGTCCTCGTTCGGAACGTTCTTCGCCCGGGTCGCGACCTCCGTCTCCGTGTTCCTCGCCGTCTTCTATCTCGCGACCACCGGCGCGTCGGTCCTCGGGGTGTATTCGCTGTTCATCGCCGTCGTGGAGGTCGTCGGGCTGGTGACCGACGCCGGCCTTTCCGCGGCCGCGAAGAAACGGATCAGCGAGGGCGTCGAGCGCGACGAGTTCTTCACCGCCGCTCTCCTCACTCGTCTCGGCATCTTCGTCGGCGTCGCGGCCGTTCTGGTCGGCTTCAGGGGCGAGATCACCGCCTACATCGGCCACGAGTTCGCGGTGCCGTTCTTGTTGCTGTGCTCGCTCACCTATCTCGTCCAGTCGACGCTCTACGAATCCCTGAGCGGCGAGAAACGGGTCGCCAGAGCCGGACTGCTGGGGTTCGTCTCCAACGGCGGCCGTCTGGTCGCGTGGATACCCTTGTTGGCACTGGACTACGGCCTGTTCGGGATCCTCGTCGGGGTTTGGCTCGGGCAGGTGCTGGCCGTCGTCGTCGGCGTGGGCATGCTCTCGTTGCGGCTGCGACGACCGGCACGGCGACACTTCGAGAGCCTGTTCCGGTTCGCGAAGTACAGCTGGATGGGGGCGCTCCAGGAGACCTCCTGGATCTGGACGGACACGCTCATCCTCGGGGTCTTCGTCGCCCCCTCGTTCGTCGGGGTCTACGAGCTGAGCTGGCAGATCACCGGCGTCCTGTTCTTCGTCGCGTCGGCGATCAGTTCGGCGCTGTTCCCGAACATCAGCGAACTCGCGGCTCGAAACGACTACGACCGGGTCACCGACCTCCTCGAACGCTCGCTGGTCTACGTCGGTATCATGTCGATCCCGGGGTTCGTCGGCGGGGTCATCTTCGCCGAGCCGATACTTGGGATGTTCGGCGACGAGTACCGGGTCGGTGCCACCGTCGTCATCGTGTTGCTCCTCGCGCGCGCGTTCCACAGCTACGAGGTGGTGTTCGGCGAGGCGCTCAACGCGCTCGACCGTCCGGACCTGATGTTCAGAACGAACCTCGTCTTCCTCGTGTTGCTCATCTCGCTCAACGTCGTCGGTATCGTCGTCTTCGGGTGGGTCGGTGCGGCGTTCGCCACGACGGTGGCGATGGTGGTCCGGACGGCGCTCTCGTTCTACTTCATCCGGTCGATACTCTCGTTCACGGTTCCCACGAGGGAGATCGGCTTCGAGGTCCTCGCCGCGCTCTTCATGGGTGCGTGTCTCTGGGTACTCACCCCGCGTTCGACGCTCGCGACCCCGACCGTCGTTCTGTTGGTCGGGACGGGAGCGGCGATCTACGCGCTCACCGTTCTGGTGTTGATAGAACGGGTACGCATCGAGGCGTCCGGGCTCGTCTCGAACGTCCGGACGCTTCTCTAGGCGTTCGTCCGGTTCCCTCGAATGTAGTAGACCGAGGCGCGGTCGTTCTCGTAGACCGGTTCTCGGTCGGCGAGAACGGTCCGGTAGAACGACGTCCGCTCGACGGAGACGTACGCCGAGTCGCTCCCCGGCTTCGTCATGGGTCGCTCGCTCACGTAGACGTAACCGGGCCCCTCGAAACTTGTTCGCCCCAGCCATATCGACTCGATCCGGTCGCTCGGGACGACCTCCCCGACGAGTAACCCATCCCGGCTCTTGACCCGGTCGTAGTTGTTGTAGACCGCCACGTCCGTACCGGGGTTCGACGAGCGTTCCGCGAGCCACCGAGTGGCGTCGACCTCGTCCTGGCTGTAGACCGGCCAGCCAGCGCTCTGGTTGTAGTTGATGCTGTACGCCGGCTCCGGCTGGTCGGCGACCGCGAAGGCGGTTCCCGAGCTGAACAGGAAGAGGAGCGCGAGGAACACCGCGAAGACGCCCTCGGCCGGGATGGCGCTGAGGCGCGGACGTGGCCCGACGCGTGGAAGCCGTGCGGCACCCCGTCCGAGGACGGCGAGGGCGGTTCGCATACCGGTGATGGCGAACGGTGCGAGGACGAACAGGGCGATCTGGAGCGTCCGGTCGAAGCCCATCCCGAACGTGACCACCGCCGACGAGACGAGGAACCCGAACACCCCGACCGAGAACAGCGTGTACTCGGCGTTCCGGACGGCATCGCGGTCGGTGGCGAGCGCGTAGAGGGCGGCGAGGATGCCGAGACCGACGAGGCCGACGAGCGCGATGTAGAGGAGCTTCGAGGCGAGCCAGTAGACCGACTCGGTCTCCGTCATCGCATAGCCCACACCGCTCCGGCCGGAGTCCGAGAGCGGAAACGCCTCGAACACCTCGCCGGCGACGCTCACGACGCTATCGAGGTTCTCCCCGGACGCGGTGAGGGCGTACCACAGCACCCAGAAGCCACCGAAGAACGCGACGAGCGCCGGTCGCGTGATTCGAGTGACGACACCGACGCCGCTCACCAGCCGAACGACGTGCCGGGCGACGAGACCGAACCCCAGGAACGCGACGAACAGCAGGCTGACGCCGTAGTGGGCGAAGACCACCGACATCGCGAACGCGAGCCCGAGAACCCACCGCTGGAGCGCCGAGAGCCGTTCGTCGAGGAACACCATGAGCAGGAGGACACCGAACAGGCCGGCGACGAGCTGTTTGTCGGGCATGTCCTTGAAGAACCCGTAGTAGAACACGAGCGTGAACGGCGCGAGCACGGCGACCGAGCGCTCGCGAAACTCGGCCCGTGCGATGTACCAGAGACAGACCGGAAGCAACGAGACCAAGAGCGGGTAGACGAGCTTGTAGACCCAGACGATCTCAAGCCCGGTGACCATCGAATAGACCGCTGCCAGCAGCGTGATCGCGACCAGGGAGGCGTTCGAGTCGCCACCCGTCGCGTTCCAGTACCCGTCCTCGAGGATCGTCGCGGCCGTGGCGTACTCGTAGTGGATGTCGAACCCCCAGATGTGCCCCGAGACCAGTGTCATCTGTAACAGCACCGTCGCCGCCACCGCCCAGACCCCGTAGGGGTAGAGCACCGCCGAGCCCCGCCACCGGAGGAGTGCCAGTGGAACGACCGCGACCACACACGACAGGGCGACGAGCACCCCATCCGAACCCGGAGCGGTGCCGGGGAGCGTCACGAGGACGGCACCGAGCGGAAGCGCCGTCACGGCGGCGAGCGCGAGCCAATCGCGTGGCGACAGCCCTCGGACGACCGACCGAGCCGTGCGTTCGTCGTGACCGAACTCCCAGCCGATCACCCGGGGCTGCAACCGGTCGGAGATCCCGACGACCGAGACGGTAGCCCACTCGAAGACCGCCAGGGGTTGGAACGGCCGTCGAAGCACCCCCGACCCGACGGAACGGGCGGCTTGCAAACAGAGCACGAGCGCTGCGACGGCGAGCGTCATGCTCAACGGGGTGAGCGGTCGGTCGATAGCCAGCCCCGACAGCACGACGTCGACCGTTATCGAGAGACAGACGACGAGGGGGAGGCTGAGTCCGACGGAGTAGACGACGATGGGGCCGGGCGAGCGGTCGTCGAGCCCGAGCAGCGAGACGAGCAGGTACCCCGGCACCACCCCGAGGAGAACACAGCCGAGGACCGCTCGGAGGACGGTCGTTCCCGGCACGTCGATATCGAGGGTTACGACCACCAGGAGAACCGAGACCATCACGGCGAGCGACGCCACCTCCAGTTCGTTCGAGCGGGTGTCCATCATTTCAGATCGGTGATCCGAACCACGCGGCCATAGTCAATGAGTGCATGAAGCGGTCAATTGCGCCGTTGAAACGCGAGATCGGTGTCGAACCGAACGGTGACCCCATCGAAACGGACGAGAGACCTCGCCCGACATCCTCTCCCGTGGGCATCGTGAGGCGCGACGTGGCGAACACGGCACGGTCCCGTCACGTCGTGGAACGGCTCAGCGCCGGTGGATTCGGCTGATGGCCGCCGAGTGAGTCGGCTCTCTTAGACCGGAACCGACCGGAGCAACGGGACCGGAAGGAAGGAGAATCGTGGCTCGAATTCCGGAACTAACCACTGATTCCGACGACTCAAGCACCGAATAGCTATGATTTGATGTGCTATCGGTAGGGTCATGGCACTACGCCCGTCGACCGTCGAAACGGCTACCGCCGAGGTCTTCCAGGACGTACTCTCGGGTTCGTCGGATGGCGTCCTCGCGATCGGGTTGAACGAAACGGCCACGGCCGAACTCCTTCACAGTCTGGACGGGATGGAGGACCCGCCGTTCGTTCGGTTGCTCACCTACGAGTCGGTGCTCAAGTGGATCCGGGAGGACTTCGTGACGGCGAGCGTCGCAGCGGAGCTCGTCGCCACGAACACGCTCTCCGCGCAGATGGCGGAGGGACCGTTCGAGAACGTCCTGCTCGTCACCGACGAGTCCGTCACCGCGATCATCTCGACGAAGGACGACGTCGTCGGGCTCAGTACCGAGAACCCCGAACTCGTCGAGGGCACACGCGCGTACTGGGAGGGGCTCTACAAGGAATCGGGGAGTTTCCCGCTGCGCACCCCGGCGTACTCGGCGGTCGGGGACTCGCTCGTCGCCGAGTTCGGTCCCGAACTGGTCGACGATTTTCGATCGATGCTCGACGCGCTCGAAAGCACTCGCGGCCAGAACCCCGACGAGGTGGTGATCGCGCTCCTCGTCGCGGCGAAGCACGAGAAGCTCCTGTACGACATCTCGAGGTGGGGTGAGAACATCGGGATAGCGAGCAAAGCGACCTTCTCCCGGGAGAAGATGCGGCTCGAAGAGGCCGGACTCATCGCGACGGAGAAAGTACCCGTGGACGTCGGTCGGCCACGGCTGCGCCTGCTCCTGGGTGACGAGCGCCTTCGAACGGAGGCCGCCGAGGAGTTCGTGAGCGTCGTTCGGGACGAGCTCCCGGCCGGAGTCAGCCCATGAAGCCGGCCATCGAGGACCGGACCGTCGTCGTCACCGGCGGGAGCGGCTTCATCGGGAGCCACCTCGTCGAGGCGGTCGCGCCGACCAACGACGTCCGCGTCGTCGATACCGCCGGGGGCCAGCAGTCCCGTCGGTTCCCGACGGACGTCGACGTCGTCACGGGCGACGTTCGCGACGCGGCCACGCGGGACGCGGCGCTCGACGGTGCCGACGTCCTCTTTCACGAGGCGGCCATCGCGAGCGTCGAGCGGTCCATCGAGGAACCCGAGGAGAGCCACGCCGTGAACGTCGATGCCACGCTGTCGCTCCTCGAAACGGCTCGCCGAACCGGGACCCGAGTCGTCTTCGCGTCGAGTGCGGCCATCTACGGGGACCCCGACCGGGTGCCGGTCTCGGAGGACGAACCGAAGGCCCCGAACTCGCCGTACGGGCTCGAGAAGCTCTCCGGCGACCACTACTGCCGCCTCTACAACCACCTGTACGACGTCGAGACGGTCTCGCTACGGTACTTCAACGTCTACGGGCCTCGTCAGTCGGCGGGGTCGTACAGCGGGGTGATCTCGACGTTCGTCTCCCAGGCCCAGTC